>DAPV01000079.1:0-8103 GCA_002502625.1 Euryarchaeota archaeon UBA125 | reverse complement strand
AGAAGAAGAATTCGAAGAAGAATCAGAAAATAATCCAATTATTGTAGATAAGTTTGGAACAGACAATCGAAAACCAATGGAAATTAAAGTAGAATCATTGGATGCGTTGCCGAATAGAGTTCCTCTTTCCGAAAGTGAACCCAATGAAGCACCTCCTGAAGTCCCGATACAGCCTAGAGAAGTTCTAGCCCCAGCCGGTTCTGTGTATGATGATTTACCTGATACCGAACGTTCTGGACATATTGTTCCATTTGCACTCTGGCCTAGGACAGCAGTTCGATCTATTGCATCTAATCGTCATTTACTCCTGGACATGTTTGATGATTTGCTTGCTCTTCTAGAATCAAATGAAGATACATTTCCTTCATTCGATTTAGATGGTCAAACTTTGATATTGGAAGAATACCTCATTCAAAGACCTGAAAATCGAGAACGAGTCATGTCTTTAGTTTCCGAAGGTAGGTTGAATATTGGTCCGTGGTATAATCCACCTTCCCAATTTTTAGTTGGAGGAGAAGCTTTAGTTCGAAACTTGCAAAGGGGCGTTGCTATGACTAAATCCTTAGGAGGAACAATTGGAAGTACTGTGATGCCTAGAAGTACATCTCATGTTAGCCAATTACCTACTCTTCTATCTGAAATCGGATCTGATGAATTAATTTTCAATGGAGGAGCCGGGCCATGGATTCAAGATGCTCGTGGTGTATTCAAATGGTCTTCATCTGATGGTGATTCATCGATACTCGCGATCAAACAAATCCCTAGTGGAGATTCATTAAGCGGATGGGGATTTGAGAAAAGAGAGACTGATTCAAAAAATAGTATGGATGTAGATTCTGAAACTGCATCTAATAGAATTGAAACCTTATCTAATCTTCATCTTGAAAAATATGGATGGCTACCTCCCATGATGCTATTTGGGAATGGAACTAGACACGGAATGGCACAACCATCTCTTCCAAGTTTAATCGCCGATGCGAACAAAGCAATGGAAGGTGAAGTGACTTTTTCTCATTCTACTTTCTCAAAATTCGGAAAGGATGTTCGTTCATGGGTAGGACGAAAGAAACTATACTCGTATGATGGAGAAATGCGTCATGGATGGGATAGAATGCTACATAGCGGAGCATTATCATCTAGAATTTATTTGAAACGGATGAATGATCATACTATTCGTACGATTACCCAATCTACTGAACCTTTAGCAGCATTAAGTTGGTTCCATAAAGGAAGAAATCGATGGGATAGAATTCAAAATGCTTGGGATTTAGTTCTTCAAAACCATGGATTCCATGAGATTGGAGGGGTATCTCCTGATGAGGTGCATATGGATATGGAAGATTCATTCAGGCATGCTCAGGAAACTGCTGCTATGGTTATCGAAGATGTTCGAATTGAATTGGCAGATGGAATGAACCTTCACCACATTGATCGTGACGCTATTCCGATGTTATTGCATAATCCTCTAGGAACAGAATGGAGCGGAATGTTGCCAGTAGACATTGTGGCACCAGCATATCGATGTTGGTTAGATTCTGGCAACCCCGTTCATCTAGAATTCTCCAAACCTCCAAAAAATTCGACTATAATCAGCGATCTAATCCAAGTATCTCCAGAAATTGATACTCATCTTCACAGAGACTCTCACGTTGAGTTGGAATTACCTCGAATTAGAGGCAGGGTACAGATTCATCGGTTACCCCCTGGAATCCATGTCTTACATGCTGTCCCTGGTCATGCTTCTCCATCTACTCTTCCCAGTAAACCAGTGGAAGTTGAACAAGGAGATGGAAGAATTTCTGCTATAGATAATGGAGAAATTCGTGTAGAGTTTCTTCCAGATGGAAGATTTGATTTGGTCGATCGTTCCACAGGTAGACGATTTCCAGGTATTGGAAGGCTTGAAGACATTGAAGATGCAGGCGATTCCTATGATCACAGTCCTGCTGGTCACCCTGGTAAAACAGATGGTCCAATGGACTTACGAACACAACCAATCGATCGTAGATTGCATGATTCAGATATTACAAGAATTCAAACTACAACTAATTTACAACATTCAGACGAATGGTCTGCAACTGTTCATCTCAGAGTAGTATGGAATATCCCTGCATATCTAGATTCATTGAACCAAACTAGAAGTGTAGAGCTAGCCCCTGTCACAGTTGATCATTTCGTTACTCTAAGGCTTGGAGCAAGAAATATAGAAGTAGAAACATGGGTAGATAATAAAGCTGAAGATCACCGACTGAGATTAATCATTCCTACTGGTATGCATCTAACTAATGTAAATGCAGGTACACCTTTCGATGTTGTTCGAAGACCTGTTTTACACCCACACGACCCAAGTTGGGTACAACCATTGGTTCCTACGCAACCAATGGAACGATTCCTAGCGGTAATTGGAACTGAAGATGGTTTGAACGATGGAGGGTTAGCCCTTCTTTCTCCAGGTGTCAATGAATATGAAATTACATTGGCAGATGATGCTGATCCTGGAGGTCATGATATTGCTCTAACTTTGGTACGTTCAATAGGTTGGACATCTCAGAGTGGATTTTCTCATAGGCCCACAAATGCGGATGCAGTGCTACCCGCTCCAGGTTCACAATGTATTGGAATCTCAATTACCAGATGGTCGATTCTTCCATTCGATGAGGATTGGCAATCTGAAAATATCCATCATGCTGCTGAATGTTTTGCTACATCGGCTAATTTACTAGTAGCTACTCGAAAACCTCTAGCGAATGGATTCTTTGAAGAATCTCTGACTCCCGGAACTCTGGGTCGAAGTTTAGAACATATTCGATTTGATGGAGAAGGACCTATTCCAGTCCTATCTGCGTTCAAACCTTCTGAAGATCTTGGAGGCATTATTTTGCGAGTGTACAATCCAACTGATACCGATTGGAAAGGTAGAATTCATTCCGATCTAGACTTGGAACGAGTGCATGAGTGTAGTATGTTAGAAAATGCTAGAAGAAAGAAATTAGAACTTAAAAATGGCGGATGGGATGCTGAAGTTAAATCCGGTTCAATTGTTCAATGGCGACTTTCTTAATACTTCTGAACTATGTACTGTCGGACTCACCAATGATTAACCATGACCACTATTCGTTCTAGATTCAAACTCCGCAGAAAAATGTTGGAGGCCCATCAAGAGAGAAACTATAGCGAGGAAGCAGGACTGCAAGGAGAAGAAATCGCTAGGAAAAATTTAGAGTTGAAATTAGGACCTCAGGGATGGAAATTTTTCTCAGGAGTTTTAATTCCAGATCCAAATAGGCCCAAAGGGAGATTTGAAATTGACATAGTAGCTATTTCACCTAAAGGAATTGTATTGATAGAAGTAAAACATTGGAAAGGTAAAATCGAAGTTTCAGAAGAAGGAATGAAACAAGTCAAAGGAAAGGTAGACTATCCATTCAATCGTTTAGATGATCGAATTAACCAAATGAGTCGTATTCTACGTCCAAGTATAATTGAAAATGAAGTAGGAGAGGATTCTCCACCGATTAAAGCAGCAATTATTCTAACACACAAAAATAGTTCTATTTCTTCTAACAAAATGGGAGCACACAGTATCCTAAAAATGAAAGAAGCAACAGCAATTAAACCGCTTTTTGATGGTGAAGAACGAATGAAAAACAGTATGCGCAAACACATTATTGACAAATTATTAGAATTCGGGACATGGGATACAATTCAACATAAAGGAAAGAATGAGAATGGATTAATTCGTTGGGGGCAAATCCCCGAAGAAAGAAATGAATTGTTAATAGATGGAATTGATATTCTCGATAGAACACAAGTTAACTATTTTACAATAAAGCAAAATTGTGGATGGTTCAAAACGTTATGGAAAAATCCAACATTATCTATCAAAATCCATCTACGTAACAATGAGATTATCCAATCAAATATCCATGAAGATACCCTTTTTCCTTGGATTCAACCTGGAATTGGAGTGATAGAAGGGGGGTTACCAGTCATTGACATTGTAAGAGTAGATTATGGCAGAAAAACCGATGAAGACCCTAGAGATAAAGTTCGATTAGAAGGGATTCCATATTCAAATGGTGATATCGTAAGAGGAACTGTAGATGGATGGCACGACAAATACGGATTATTCATTGAATTGCAACCGAATATGAATGGTCTTATCCCAATGAGCATGATGCCCAATCTTGGGCTCGACAACCTCAAAGTCCTGTATCCAAGAGGACAATCTGTGAGGGTCATGGTCACAAAGGTAGATCATCAAAGAAATCGAATCGCATTAGATTTTCCAGAGGGAGATAAATGAGAACTACAAAGGCTACTGCTCCTACTCGAATTGATCTCGCCGGAGGCTGGACAGATGTCCCAATTTTTGCAGAAAAATATGGAGGAGAAGTTATTAATTTTGCAATAAATATCTATGCACAAGCAAATGTTGGGACTACTGAAAATGGCATGCTTACTGCAACATATAGCAGTAATTCAAGATTAGGAGCAGGCTTAGGGACTACAGGTGCAGTTAATGTAGCATTATTAGCTGCAATTGATGGAGGGAAATCCGATCCTCTGGAGATTGCAGAAAATGCATATCAATTTGAAATGCAGTTAGGAAACACAGGAGGGAGACAAGATCAATGGGCAGCAGCACTCGGAGGATTCAACCATTTACTATTCATTGGGGAACGAGTTGAAAGATTACCCTTAGAGCCCCTTCAAAGTTCTAAAAACTGGTTAAGTAAACATCTAATTTTAGTAGATAGTGGTATTGAACATGTTTCTGGAGAAATGCATCAAGAAGTTTGGGAGAAATTCAAACAAGGTGATTCTAAAGTTGAAGAGGGATTATTGTTGCTAAGAACTGCGGCAAAGAAAATGGCTGAGGGGCTAAACAGAGATCGAAGGGACTCAGTTGTAGAGTCGTTAAAGCAAGTATGTGCAGGAGTTGATTTGATTGATGAAAAAATTCATGCTCCATTCAAACCGGTGATTGAACCACTTATTGAAGAAAGGCATGTCATGGGATGGAAAGCAGTAGGTGCAGGAGGAGGAGGATGTGCGATACTCTTAGTGAGACCTAGTACCCAAGATTTAGTAAAACAATCATGCGAGAATGCTGGTTGGTCAATAATTGAATGGGGATTTGATGAAAACGGATTGACTATTGAAAATGAATGAATTCAAGGTGAGATATTATGAATTTAGAACAAGCACTTAATTCCGATTCTGATTTTTTTATGATTACAACAAATGTCTGTTACTATTGCACTAGGGCAAAGAATATCCTAAATGCGAAGGGATTGACATTCACTGAAATTGATGCAAACCAAGAACTTGAGGTTCATCTTGATGCAAGAAATCAAACTGGTTGGAGAACAGTACCAATTATCTGGGATCTTAGAAGTGGCGAACCTATCTTTGTAGGTGGTTCAGATGAACTCATTTTGCTATTGAATCAATCCACTGAATAATCTCGTTTTTTTGTTTTAAATCTACCATATGTCCCTTATGGTGGCGAAGTTTCAAAATTGGACAATTCGCAGTCTCAATTACATTACATAATTCCTCAGCTTGAGTCATTGAAACAATCTGATCTGTATCTCCATGCATCCAAACAACTGGGATTGGATTCTCTAATAATTTTGAATTCAATTGATTGGGTCGCACTGTTTTTCCTGCTATCAATACAAGACCGATGGCTCTATTGTAAATTTCAGGATGCATGAAAACTTCAGTAGCCATAGCAGCTCCTTGGGAAAATCCACCTAAAATTAGTTCACCTTCTGTTGAATGTTGTTTAATGAATTTTACAATCAGTTCTACTGATTGATCAACTTGATTGAGAGATGATTTGTCCAACGGAACACTCGGTGAAGCATCTCTTAACCACCAAGCAAATCCTCTCTTAGGATGAGGTATTTTTGCCTCTGGAAGAATAAGAGACATATTAGGAGCAAGAAGTGATTCAGCAAGAGGGCGAATCAACTCTGCAGTACCGGTTAATCCATGCATCATCACAAGTGCAGGCATGTTGCAACCTCACAATGTCCAAGAACGAACAAGAGCACCTGCAACTTTGAGATGAACAAAGGAATCTTGACCTCTTAAAGTGACAGTGATTGAATGCTCACCGGAATTAGAGGGAATGGTACCGAATGAACCCTTTTCAGTTGCCCCTGCACCCCAAGCTCTAGTCAAAGGAGAAGCACCTTGGTGATCTCTGATACTAAGTGACCCGGAACCACCTTGCTCACTTATTTCTACATCTAAATACCAAACTAAAGTATCCCAAGCCTCGTTTGGAGAATACCCCTCATCGAGAAATGTATCGTAAATTTCTTGATCATTTTCCTCATAAAAATTATCATGTATATCTCCAGCTCGATAGAAGAAAACATCTCCAGAATAGCCAGTTTTCTTTTCATTGAGATTCATTTGAAGGCGATCCATACCTTCATTATCAGTCCAAAGAAGGCTCTTGATAAAACCCTCACGGCCACTAAAAACATAACTAAGAGTGTGGTCTTCGCTAGATGTTGCAGAAACTGAAACTTCTCCGTTGTAGATATTGTCGGTATTTGCACTCCAATCTTGGCCTAAGAGCCTGAAATCCCAAGTGTTGCCAACTTCCCAAGGGAAATTAAAAACTGGCTGAGGATCTCCATTCTCATAAACTGACAAACCATCCATTGTAACTCGGCCTAAGAATGGATTATGATTGATTACTGCATGTCTTTGTGCCTCTCCTTCTGAAGAAATACCTAGCATGAATAAACCATCATCTTCTCGAATATCTGCGACTACTAAGCGAGTACTGTCTTCTCCAAATTCTGGAGTGATGAAAGTGTATAGCCACTGGTCACCGATTTGCCAATCAGGCAAGACTAATTCGTCTTCGGTAGTATCGCCAATTTCAGATTCGGTAATAGTATCATCACCGATACAGCCCGTTAAGCAGACTGTCATCATCAAAAACGACAACAAGTAAGCACGCATGTTACCCCCCACATAGAGGTTATTTTTCAGTATGCGGGTATGCTGCTCAGAATAGGTGCTCTCACCAAGACTGCAGTAAATGCTACTGTGCTCATCAATTCTAAACAATTAATGGAACAATAACAAGGCTGACAATACTCATCAATTTGATTAGAATATTTAGAGAAGGCCCAGAAGTATCCTTGAATGGATCGCCGATCGTGTCTCCAATTACTGCAGCAGAATGAGCTGCGTCTCCCTTCTCTGCTCCATCAATGTGCCCTTGTTCGATTGCTTTCTTTGCGTTATCCCACGCACCACCTGCATTCGCCATAAACAACGCCATTAGTACTCCAGTAACGGTAGCACCTGCTAACAATCCTCCTAGTGATTCTGGACCCAGAATAAGACCCACAATTACAGGAGATGAAATTGCAACTAATCCAGGAGCAATCATTTCACGTAGTGCTGCGTTTGTAGAAATTTCCACGCATTTTTCACTGTCTGGCTTAACCCCTGGTTTACCGTCTAGAAGCCCTTCAATTTCACGAAACTGGCGACGAATCTCTGTAACCATTTCTCCAGCAGCTTTACCCACACTGGTCATTGTCATTGCGGCAACAACAAATGGAAGTGCACCACCTATCAATAGTCCAATTACGACCATTGGATCTGTTAGCTCCATTGTAAATCCTGGATTTGCAGATTCTACTGCAGACTTGAAGGCTGCAAATAGTGCTAATGCTGTCAATGCAGCACTTCCAATTGCGAAGCCTTTTCCTACTGCAGCAGTAGTATTTCCTATGGAATCCAAAGCATCAGTAATCTCACGAACTTCTGAACCCAATTCACCCATCTCTGCAATTCCTCCTGCATTATCTGCAACTGGGCCATAGGCATCTACTGTCATAGTTACGCCTACAGTAGCTAGCATTCCCATAGCAGCCATAGCAATTCCATACAACCCATCAGTTCCTCCGCCCATGACATCGTTAGCATACCAAATTCCTGCACCCATGAGGAGAATAGGTAAGAAAACTGACTTCATACCGACTGAAAGACCAGCAATAGCATTGGTAGCAGGACCGGTCTTCGACATTTCTCCAATATATGGAATATCACGGACTGGAA
>DAPV01000066.1 GCA_002502625.1 Euryarchaeota archaeon UBA125 | reverse complement strand
TAAGACATTCTCCCCAAGATGAGATTATTGTTTCTTCTGGAGAAAGTATTTTCATTAATCGTAGTGAATTGAGTGTGATCGGAGAAATCATTCTAAATTTAGAAGAAAATGATGCTCCTATTCCATCTATTTCCAGTATTGATGCATCAGAAAATTATGTTATTCTTAATGGAAATCCAAGCTTAAATTTATCTTGTGAAGATTCTGTACAAGAAAATACTGTTGAAAGATGGAAAATGACCGATAAAAGAGGATTCTCTATCGTTCAAGGTAAGTATCTTAATTTTTCAACTGATTCTAATATTTTTTCAGAAGGAGATGAAATTCAAATTATTGGAGAATGTGTTGACTCACATGGAGAAATTGGTGCTGTAGAAAGAAATCTAATTTTGGATGGAACTGCTCCCGAATGGGAATTTATCATGCTTGAAGATCATCCTCAGTATTGGGCACAAATCAATCATTCAATGACACCATTGAAAATTGAGGTAAATGCAACAAGTACTCTTATTTTTGACATAAATACAATTGATAATAATGGTGAAACTGTTTCAATTACTATGACCTCAAATAGAAGCGATGGGTGGATTAGAGAATCAGAAGATAGGCTATTTTTCGCTGAATTTTGGCCTCAAACTAATGACATAAATGGAATGCATATGAGTACTGAAGAAAGACATCGCGAAAGAGAGCCAGCAAAACGATGGGTACATCTCTCGATTTCTGATTCTGTAGGAAATTCAATAGAAAAGAATTGGTCATTTACTAGTTTAGATCTCGGTTCTCCTGTTCCTAGACCTGGATTACTAGTTAATGGAGAAATTTTCGGAATTG
Organism: Euryarchaeota archaeon UBA125; assembly: GCA_002502625.1. GTDB lineage: Archaea > Thermoplasmatota > Poseidoniia > Poseidoniales > Thalassarchaeaceae > MGIIb-N2. The sequence goes on along the minus strand of DAPV01000066.1, from coordinate 14,022 downwards.
AGAATCGTCCTAATACTTCTTCATTTATTGAAATCGATTTAAACAACTCATTTGATGACCTAAATTCAATCAACAATATCTTATGGACTGCTGAATTAAATGGAATGACTATTTTTGAAAATCGAAGTTGGGGAGAAATTTCTCGTTTCTCACTTCCAGCACTTGACTTTGGGAGACATGATTTAGTGGTTTCAGGAATAGATTTGTCTGGTAATATTGGACACCATAGCATGATTATAGAGATTCATCCTACTACAATACCAACCTTATCTATTGAAGATATAATGGTGCCTACTGGAGTTTTGTCAGGTCAACCTGGAGAAATTACTGTGATAGTTTTCAATCATGGTTCCGAATCTACAGATGCAGAAGTTTGTATCAAAAATGAATGTAAGACAATTGTTGTCACAGGAGCAAGTTTAGAGGGAGTTGGAATTTCATCAGCAATTTTGTCATTTGATTCTCTACCTTCTGGATGGAGTACAGTATCTGTTCAATGGTTAGTAGATGATCAACCATATTCTATCGAGTCAACAACACCTTCTATCGAGCCAGCATGGAGAGAAAATGCACGTTTTCTAATTAAGATAATTCTAATCGCGTATTGTCTTGGAACTCTGTTTGATAGGCGGTTTGGCAACTCATAAGTCCGTACGCTTCATGATGGTTGAGGATTTGTTTAGATTTATGCAGACGACGGGGGGCGCTCAAAACTCTGTTGAAAAGGCACTAAAAAAATGGAAATCAAAAACCGATAAAATGGGTATTTTCATCATTTTTGGATGTATTTTACTAGGAGCTTATTCTTCATTTCCAGGATTACAAAATGGTTTGACTTCTGCATCAATAGTACCTCTTCTATTTCTAGTAGGATCTGCTTTAATGGTCTCAGATGTCATAGAAAACAGACCAGAACAAAGAACAAGAATTGCCACAATATCTGGATTAATTGGCCCCTTGTTGGCTATCGCAGGAATACATTCCATTACAGTAATACAGGGAGAAAATTGGGAGAAATTAATAGGTGGAATGAGCTGGATTGGTGCTGGAACTATTTTGTTCACTTGTAATGCTTTCATATTTCAAAACGAGAATAATATTGGAGTAATTCGGTATAGAGCGATGACTCGATTAATGGGAATGGCAATTGCAACTGCTTGGATTATTTCTAATTCCTCAGAATCTCTCCTGATTTACTTTCTAATTCCTATAATGATTAGTTCCTTCATCTTCTCTTTAGACTTGAGATTAGGAAAAAAAGAAAGAAAACAAAAAAAGAAATTTTCTAATCGATATGATACTTTACAATTGAGAATTCTTGAGATTAGGGCTTCTGGAGCAGTGATTGATCAATCTGTTTCATTGCTAAAAAGAGCAAATGAAGTAGGCTGGACTGACTTTTCTGAAGGAATGAAATTATTGGACTCAGCAGAAGATGACATTGAACGAACTCTGTCTCTTTCAAAGGACATTACAGATATAGAACAAGATTCAGAAGAAAAAGTGATCGACTCCGAAAGAATTGCCCCTAGGACTGAACGCCCTAGAAAAGCAATGATTCAGGGAAAAAGAGAACTAGAATTAGGAAGTTTAAGGGAAGCAGAGAAATTATTCAGAATAGCAAAAATTAGGGCTCTAGATATTATTGAACATTGGGAAAATGCAGAAATTGCAATTCAGAATGCTCGAGATGCCATTTCAGGATTAATAGGCTCTGATTTAGAGAGAATGCAGGCATTAATGGGTGCAGCAGAAGAAGATATGGATAATGAAAATCCTGGAGATGCTCTAATCATTGCTGAAGCAATTCCAGGACATGTTGAAAATTTAGAAGAAGCCATGAATACGGCTATTACCAAAGTCGAAGAAGCAAAAGAAATGCTATCAAGAACCGATGGCCTAGATACAACAATTTGGGATGAAATGCTATCTAATGCAACTAAAGCAATTGATGAAGGAAATGGTTCCATGGCTAGAGGATTAGCTGATTCAATAATCAGAGAAATAACTGCAACAGAAGAAGCAAAGTCATCAATGCAAAGAGCATTACGACAAAGGAAATCACTTCGCAAAAGATGGGAAGGGCACATACAAGAAAATGAATGGGAAGAAAGATTACAAGAGATTCTAGATGATGCAAAGAATGAGAAGTGGAGGGTTTCTTTAGAAAAAATGGAGGCCTTAACTTCAGACTTAGATGCAATTAATGCTGCTCAAGGAGATGCTGAGGAATTATTGAATTTCATAGAAAATGAATGGAAAGATACGCGTAACAAACTAGAATCCTCCGGTGTTGGCCCTCAAGACAAAGATAGGCTATCATGTGAATCAGAGGTTTCCAAGGCAAGAAATGCACTTGAATCTGGAGATGTTGATTCTTGTCTGAAATCTTTAGGTAAATCTGATGAATTAATGGAGCGTCTAAGAAGAAGATTTTGATTAAAGTCTGAAATCAGCTACTACTGGAGCATGATCGGACACTTGTAACCCCCCTGCTCTGATTATTTTAGCCCCTTGAAAACAACTTCTTGCTGCATCGTTTCCGAGAATGTAATCAATTCGCCATCCTTTATCTTCTTCTCTTGCCCTACCTCTATTTGACCACCAAGAATAGGGGCCTTGAATTGGACCCCAATCCTCTCTACATAGATCATGCCACCCTGTTTCAAGGAGACGATCAAACCATTCACGTTCTTGGGGAAGAAATCCAGAGGTCATCCGATTAGATTTAGCATTCCAGATATCAATCTCTTGATGGGCAACATTTAGGTCTCCTGCGACAATAACAGGAGTATCCATTGATAGATTAGGTGAAAGCCATTCCAGCCAATCTTCCATCCATCGTTCCTTATACTGTTGACGTTCTTCTTTCGCAGAACCACTTGGAAGGTATGTATTGATACAACGTATTCCTGGATGATTAGTAACTAATATTCTTCCCTCTAAGTCTTCAGGATCATCTCCCCTTCCCATTCCTCTTCTAATAACTTCCATTTCAATTTTCGACCATGTAGATACCCCCGAATATCCTTTCTTTTCGGCAGGGTGCCATTCCAATTGAAATTCATCAGGAGATACCCAATCTGCGGGCAATTGTTCTGGAAGGGCTCTGACTTCTTGAAACATCCAAATATCGGCGTCTAAGGTGTTGATAAAATCGTCTAATCCTTTTCTAATAGCTGCACGAATCCCATTGAGATTCCAAGAAACAATTCTCATCTCAAGCCTCTAAATCTTCGGACCAATTTCCGAATCTTGCTAAATGAGCCATTTGGCACCTATGAGCAAAAACAGAATGAGCCACTGATAGATTATCTTGATTTTTAGCCCATGTCTTCAGAGTAGATGCTTGTAATGCTCTGCCATAAGAATACGATAATTCAAACGGATGGGGGCCCATATTATTCATAGCATTAAGATGAGCTGTAGCCTCTACCTCAGTCTGACCGCCTGATAAGAAAACAATGCCAGGAATTTCAGATGGAACATGATTATGAAGAAGATCAATAGTCATTTTAGCACATGTTTCTACATTACTTCTCTGCGGATGTGATTTTCCAGGAAGAATCATGTTTGGCTTCAATAAAGCTCCAGGCAAAAAGACTCCTTGTGTTTCACAAGCAGCCCAGGTGGCATCTAAAACTGTAGAAGTAACTTCAAAACAAAGCTGTGATGAATGATCCCCTTCCATTAGTACTTCAGGCTCGATAATTGGGACTAAACCTTGTTCTTGACAAATTGCAGCATAACGTGCAAGAGCATGTGCATTGGCGGAGATGCAAGCATCCGATGGTAAACCATCATCTATCCTAATTACTGCACGCCATTTTGCAAAACGAGCTCCCATAGCAAAATATTCAGCACACCTTTCTCTCAATCCATCTAATCCCTCAGTAACAGTCTCATTTTCATAACCTGCTAGAGGTTTTGCACCTGTATCGACCTTAATACCAGGAAGAACATCTATTCCATGTAAAAAATCTGGAATTGAGGTTCCATCCACAGCTGTTTGGCGAATTGTCTCATCATACAAGATTACTCCGCTAATTGCATCAGCCATAGTAGGCATTGCAAACAGGTTTGCTCTGTATGCATTTCTAGACTCTGGAGAAGAAGAGACTCCTACTCCTTCAAGCCTTTTAGTCATCGTTCCATTACTCTCATCAGCGGCAAGAATCCCTCTACCAGGACTCACAAGGAAATTTGCAGTCTGTTTCAAAAGTTCAGTATCCATACTATGTGCATCCTAAATGGGTCCTTGAAGGGTTCGCCGCCTATTCAATCAAATTTGATACGAACGAGAAGTGAGAGATCTTTCTTTTTTCTTGACATCAATAATCTCGCTATGCACATGAGCCTGTCCATCACGGAAATGCACCCCAGGAAGATATCCTGAGCAAACACCGCTTGCTACAAATATTGCATCATCAGACATACACAAATCATCTCTCTGCCAAATCCTTTCAATGTCTCCATCAATCATTTCCTCAGCTCTTTCCCTATGTCCTTCATTTCGAAAAATTAGTTTTCCTTCAAAATGAGCACCTAATCCACGAAGAGCAGTGGCAGTAATCACTCCTTCAGGTGCGGCCCCTATTCCCATCAAAATATCAACTTCTGATTCCGGATTAGATGCATCCAATGCTGCGGAAACGTCGCCATCTCCTATTAGTCGGATTCGTACATCTAATTCTCTAAGTTCTCTAATCAAATCTTGATGTCTAGGTCTATCCATTACTACAGCTAAGATATCTCTAACTGGTTTATCTAAGGCAGAGGATGCTTCTTCAATATTGTAAGAAACATCCGCTTCAAGTGAAAGTTTACCAGATAATTCAGCAGGTCCAGCGATTTTATCCATATAGCAATCTGGAGCATGAAGTAAAGTTCCCCTAGGAGCTGCTGCTAGCACTGCTATTGCATTGGGAGAATCATTAGCACAATGATTGGTGCATTCTAGAGGGTCTACAGCAATATCAATGCTCAAAGCATTAGGGTCACCTTGACGACTTCCTAGAGGTTCTCCAATCCACAACATAGGTGCATCATCTCTTTCACCCTCACCTATTGCAACTCTTCCATCAAAGGGTACGTCATCAAATACGGACCTCATAGCTTCAACAGCAGCTCCATCAGCAAGTTTTCGTTCCCCTCTTCCTCGCCATTTAGCTGCGGCAATTGCTGCATTTTCGGTCGCCAAAAGAAATGATTCTGCTAGATCCGCAGTACGTTCCATAAACTTACGAGATAAAGCCAGTGTCTAAACATGACCATTGGCTTTCTTCTTTTTTAGTACTCGAATTCCATGAATTTCTGTGTTAGGATATTGTCCATTTTCATCTTTCTCAACTGACTTAATCATGTCTAAAACACAAAGAAGGCCTATTGAAACAGAATTCAAGGCTTCCATTTCAACTCCAGTTTTCCAATGGGCGGAAACAGTAACAGTACATATCAGGTCATTTTCATCCCAATTCCACTCTACTGTACATGACTCTAAAGGAATGGGATGACAGTGAGGGATTGCACGAGGAGTATCCTTAGCCGCTTGAATTGCTGCGATGGTACTTGCTTCAAGTACGTCTCCTTTCTGAATTTGTTTAGAAATAATCGCAGTCTTTGATTTCAAACTCATAGAAAGACGACCTGTCGCAATTGCAACTCTTTCAATAATTGGTTTATGTCCAATAGAAATAATTGCATCTGTACGTTTACTCAACCTAATCCCTCCTTCCAATGAGTCCCGTCCTCGCGATTCTCCTTCTTCCATAGAGGGGCTTGAGATTTGAGGGAATCGATTAGCCAAGAACATGCCTGAAATGCCTCTTTTCGATGACGGGACGCGACATGGATTGCTACAATTGGTTCCTCTGGACCTACATTACCTACTCTATGAGCAATCGCCACTGATTCTACTCCAAATTGTATCAAAGATTTTTTTCCTAAATCTCGCAAAACATTAGGCAACTGTTCTTCCCATGCATCAAAATCAAGAGAATATACCTTGATCCCATCCTCATCACCTCTAGTTAAGCCAGTAAATGACACAATTGCACCCGAATTTGAAACCATCAACTTCTCCAGAAGTAGATTAGGATCAAGATTTTCATGCTCAACCTGGACAGTAACCCTTTCTCCCATGAAGAGCCATAAGTTGGGAGGACCATGAGCGCTTCGGAGGATTCATGTCCCCGATAGTAGGTGGAGTGATGAGGGCGATACATGACTAATGACGGAGTCGTGCGGATTCTTGGGGCAGGATTATCTGGTCTTGCAGCTGCTACTATCCTAGCAAAGGCTGGTAAAAATGTAGAGGTTCACGATATTCGTGAAGATTCAGGAGCACGATTTGATGGTGATTTTCAAGCTTTAGAAAACTGGAGTATGGATGCAGATTTTTTCGATCAAATGAAGGCATGGGGATTTGATACGAGTGACTTTAAATCAACAGAATTCAAAGTAGTAGACATAATTCATCCTGACGATACAATTACGCAAGCTAAAAGTCCAAAGGTTGCGTATCGAATAGTTGAACGAGGCACGTCCAATCACACAATAGATCAAGGTATCAAACGGCAAGCACTAGCAGCTGGCGCAAAGATACACTACAAATCAAAGGTGAGTGAAAGTGATTGTCAGATTATTGCCTGTGGCCCGAAAGGAACTTCAGCAGTTGCTTACGGCGAGATATTTCACACGAATTATCCAAATCACATTGCATTTCAACTAAACGACAAACTTGCTCCCGGAGCGTATTCTTACCTAATCATCATCGATGGTGTTGGCCTGATTTGTACTTGCCTATGGCGGAAGCAGAGGAAAAGCGACAGATTCCTCAACGAGACTATTGCTTGGTATGACAAACACTACCCTGAACTAAACCGCAAGCCAATAAAACGAGTTGGAGGTAAAGGAGACTTTACTATCAATAGAAATTATTTCCAAGATGGACGATACTACGTTGGTGAATCAGGTGGTTTACAGGATTTCATGTGGGGCTTTGGGATGAGGATGGCTGTATGGTCAGGAGTGCTTGCTGCTAAGGATATACTCGGAGAATCAAATTATGAGGCAGAGGTCAGAAAGCAATTGTTACCCTATGTCAAGACAAGTGTTGCAAATCGATGGTTGATGAACCGTGTAGGAGACCGCTCATTCAAATTAATGTGCAATCGCTGGATGAAAGACCAACGGAAGCGTGGAGACGGCTTAGTGTGGATTGGCAAGCTATTCCGACCGACCCTGGTAAAAACTCTGATCTATCAATTTGTCAATCCGTTCATGTTGAAAAAAGATCCCAAATCTATGGGTAGAGGAGTACGTAGAATGCCGTTTAGAAAGGCACTAAAGCGTGATGATTGGGAACCATCTGCTGAAGCAATGGCTGTTAAAGAGGAATGGAAAGAAATTCGTTCATCTGGAGGAGAAGTTTCCTTTTCCGAATCTGACTAAGTTCTTATGCCATGTTCCTATGCGTGGTTCATGTCTGACTGGCCTGAACTTAAACCAATGAAAAATCGACTAGTGAATTATGGTGTTTCCGATAACGGTGTTGCAATAATTGAACTCATATCTGACTCTGATGGAGAACCATTGGAAGGTGACAAAACTTCTGTTAATACCTACACTCGTGAAATGTGGCATGATATTGATGATGCTATTCTAAGCGCTAGATTTGATGATAATGTTTCTGTGATTCTACTGACCGGACACGGAGATAAATTCTTCTCCGCTGGTGCCAGTATCAAATATCTAAATAAGTTAACACCTGGATACAAGTACTTCTTCTGTCTTCACGCTAATGAGACTCTTTCCCGTCTAGAACAAACTCCTAAGTTGGTCATTGCAGCATTAAACGGACATACTGTCGGTGGAGGTTTGGAAATAGCTATGGCTGCTGACATCCGTATCGGACGAAAAGGTAATTTTCAAGTTGGTCTACCTGAAGTCTCTCTCGGAGTTCTGGCTGGTACTGGAGGTACTGCTCGATTATCGCGTCTTGTAGGGAAAGCAAAGGCAATGGAAATTATGGTTACTGGAAGAAAATTCTCTTTTGAAGAATCCAAAGAAATGGATCTTGTTCATGATGTATATGACTCAATGAGTCTAGAAGACTTCCGTCAAGATGTATTGGATTATTCTGGTCGATTTACCTTGCCTTTCGCAGCAGCAAAAGCAATTGGAAATATCAAGAGAAGTGTTCAAAGTGGACTCGAAATACCGCTAGAATATCACTTGGCATTGGAGCGTGAATTACAATCAGATCTTTTCCAATCTAATGATGCAAAAACTGGAATAGCAGCATATGTCGATAAAAAGACACCTAGATTTGAAGGCAATTAGATATAATCACATTCAGCACGTCATTATTGACTTTAACTGATGTTGATATACCACCGTTCATTCGGATGGACATGAGCACCACTGAGATTGTTGAGAAGTACCATCCAAATTTCGAAGGATGGATTCAAGAGTTCCAAGAATGGCAAACACGAATCGGTTTCGACCCTGCATGGCTTGGCGACTATAGGTTTGAAATCCGTTTTGATTGGGATTCAGCTGGAAATGAAATCGAATTTGGTGATTTTAGTGGAATGCCAAAATGGAAAAGAAGAATGCAAATCCCTCAACAGAATATTATCGATGCTATTCTGACAATGGTTAGCGTTCAAGGAGATACAGAATTCGCATCTGTAGAACAACAAAATCATCTCCTGGCAACAGCTCCAACAGAGTACGATAAAAAATCTGCACTCAGAATTATGTGTGAAGAGCAAAGACATGGATGGCAGATGGCTTACTTACTGTGTACCTATTTTGGAGAACAGGGAATGAGAGAAGCAGCTAAATTATTAGAAAGAAATGCTCAAGATGGTACCAGACTTCTTGGTTCTTTCAATGCTCCAATAGATCATTGGCTAGATTTCTTCTGTTTTACTCATTTCATCGATAGAGATGGAAAATTCCAATTAAAAATGCTATCAACTAGTTCCTTCCAGCCGCTGGCAGCTTCAATGGGACCCATGTTGAAAGAAGAGTCATTTCACCTAGGAACCGGGGCAAATGGATTAAGACGTATTGTCAAAGCAGGCGTCATCCCTCTAGAATTCCTTCAAAAATATATCAATAAATGGGTTAGTACAGGATTAGATCTGTTTGGAACAGATGAATCAACTTCAGCAGAATGGGCATATGTATACGGAGTTAAGGGACGATATGATGAGCGTGAATCTGGAATTGACGCGGATAGAGAACATCTCAATGAAGCCAGTCGAGGACTATATTTTGATGAACTAAAGGCTGAGATGGTCCGTATCAGTAAAGGGCGTAAAGAAGGAGAACCAGAACTATTTATTCCATCTGATAAATTCAATCGCGGAATTGGAATGTATGCTGGTCAACGTTTTACAGTTACAGGAGATCCATTCCAAGGAACTGAGGAAGATTGGGAAAATTACCTCATTGAAATCCTCCCAACAGATGCGGATGAAAAATTATTGATGGAAGAATACATGGCTCCCGGTGTTGAATGGATTCAATATCGTGAATGGAAAGAATAACTGGGGTAGCAAAAATGCAAACTCTTGCCTTACTAGCCGTAGACAAAAAAAAGCTTGCTCCTTTTTTCTCAAGGGTTCCAGAATTATTTGAAAAACATCATCATGATTCTAGTCAAAATCCCGAGCAATATGAAGAATTATTGTACAAAGTCCATCGTCCTTACACAAAGGAAATGCTCAATCTCATAGATGATTGGATGGGGAATGAAAGAATAAAAATTTCTGGTGAACAAGAAATCATGCTTAGACTATTTCTTCTCGCAATTCGTTATCCTGACACTCTTCTTTTTGACAGTTTGGATGATGTATTAGTAAATGATATACGTAGACTTTCTGGATATCTTCATTTTAGTAGCCACACATATACAATATGGGATGATGATACTCGTAAGGGATTAGCAAAACTAGGATTCGAAATACCAGATACTAAAAATGCGGATCCATTCATTTATGGGGCATATGTTGGAACCATTGAACTAATCAAAGATTTAGCACCATTCACTTGTTTCTTAGAACACGATGTCCCTAGACAAAGACTCTTCCAAGCGGCATTAGCAGCCTACGGAAGGGAATGAAATGAAAATCAAAGTCGTTGCGGTTATTGGAGCCGGAACGATGGGTGCAGGTATTGCACAGGTTTGTGCTCAAACTGGATGGGAAACTCGACTTTATGATGCATTTCCTGAAGGACTTGAGAGAGGTATCAATTCTATTCATTCATTTTGGGATAAAGGAATAGCAAGAGGAAAAACAACTGAAAAACAAAAGTTAGAATGGTCTGATAATCTTAGTTACCACGAAGATATTGCAGAAGCAGTAACTAACGCAGACTTAGTAATCGAGGCAGTGCCTGAAATTATGAAACTAAAACAAGATGTGTTTCGAGAAATTGAGAAAAACACACCCTCACATTCCATTTTAGCAACTAATACTTCTGGACTACCAATTGGAGAAATTGCTGATTCAACTGAATGTCCTGATAGAGTAATAGGAATGCATTTTTTTAATCCTGTTCCGATAATGAAATTACTTGAAATTGTTAAACATGATTCTTGTTCAAATAATACAATTGAAGCTGCTCAATCTATAGCTGAATCTATGGGTAAGGAATCTATTCTAGTCAATGATATTCCTGGATTCGCTACTAGTAGATTAGGAGTAGTATTAGGTAACGAAGCGATTAGAATGCTTGCTGATGGTGTTGCATCAGCGAGTGATATTGACACTGCAATGAGATTAGGTTACAGACATCCAATGGGTCCACTGGAACTTACTGACCTTGTTGGACTGGATATTCGAAGAGATATACTAAACAATTTAGCTGATTCATTTAATGATGAAAAATACAGACCTCATCCTTTATTGGTTCGTCTAGTGAATGAAGGTTCATTGGGCAAAAAATCCGGGACTGGAATCTATGATTGGAGTTCAGGTGAAAAGGAAGAAAGAGATCTCAAACTATGAGGTATCATATGGTTTCATCAGATTTTATTGAAGGAATTGGACTAATTGCTGGTCTTCTAGGGATAATTGCATGGTTACCTCAACTTCAGAAAGTATGGATCCAAAAACTGCATGAGGGGATTTCGATTCCTACAATTCTAATAATTTGTGTTGCCCTAGTTCTTTGGACTATATATGGAATTTTAGTTGATTCATTTGCAATTATTTTTGCTAATATTACCGCTGGTGGATGTGTTCTATCAGTTGCATTAAGAGTAGTTCAATTGAGAAAAAATGAAAAGTTATCAGAATAGAACTATTCTTCTGAATAATTTGAAAAATCGGGAGATCTCTTTTCTTGGAAGGCTTTCACTCCTTCCATGAATTCAGGAGCGATACTAGATTGAGTAATTAGCATTCGTTCAAACTCTAATTGTGTCTCAAAAAATGTAGAAGATTGAGAATCAAGTAGTTGTTTAGTTGATTTTTTTGAATGATGAGCCCATTTACCCCATTCCATTGCAAGCTGTTTTGCACGAGGAAGTAATTCTTCGGAATCTACTACTTCATCTAGGGCTCCTGCTTCGAACGCAGTTGTTGCATCCCACGTTTCATCATTGAAAAGAAAGGTTCTAGCACGCTGGACGCCAACGAGTCTAGGAAGTAGCCAAGTAGAACCTCCGTCAGGAGAAAGACCTAGGCGGAAAAATGCCGAAACTAAACATGCTTCGTTTGATGCAATTCTAGCATCACATGCCAATGCGAGGCCAAGTCCGCCACCTGCTGCAGCGCCATTAACTGCTGCAATAATTATAGTAGGATCACCTCGCATTCTAACCAAAAGTGGATGGAGGATTCCAGTTAATTCCATTACCAATTTACCAATCGAATCATCTTCAATTGCCTCTTGAAACGAATCTATATTCGCACCTGCGCAAAATACGCGACCTGTTCCTGTTAATACTATTGATCTAACCTCTGGGTCATCCATCAATCCGTTGAGTGTAGAAGAAATCAAAGCAATACTAGTCGAATCAAATGCATTCCTAGAGGTTGTTCCAGAAAGTGTAACAATCGCGGTAGAACCTTCCTTCGCCACATCCACTACCATAGTCACCCGTAGAGGTACTTACACTTCAATTGCATGAAAGTCATAAGATACGGATTCTTCCCCCGTACAATGCGACGCGAGGAACTCTACATTGGAGGCAAATGGGTGCGACCCCATGGAGAAGGTGAAATTCAAGTCATTAATCCAACTACTGAAGACATAATTGGTTCTGTTCCTGTAGGAAATACTGATGACATAAATCATGCAGTATCCGCAGCAAGATCCGCTTTTGAATCCTGGTCAATTAGTCCTATTGAAGAAAGAATAAAAATTCTCAATGATTTATCAACTGCATTAAAAGAACTAACAGAGGAACTGGCTCAAACAATTACAGCGGAGGTTGGAACTCCTATCGGATACAGTCGGATGGCTATGGTTGGAACTCCCAGAGTTGTTTCTAGATCGTATGCTAAAATGTTAGAAGGATTTGAATGGGAACATGAAATAAGAAATTCGTTGATTGTAAAGGAACCGATTGGAGTATGCGCATTCATTACTCCATGGAATTTCCCTCTTCACCAAATTATAGGTAAAGTAGCACCCGCAATCGCTGCTGGTTGTACAATGATACTCAAACCATCAAAAGAAGCCCCTCTTAATGCATTTTTACTTGCTGATATTTTACATGACATAGGACTACCTCCCGGTGTTTTCAATTTAGTTAGTGGGCATGGAAGTGAAGTAGGTGAAGTTCTATCTAGTCACCCGGATATTGACATGGTGTCTTTTACTGGTTCTACCTCCGCTGGAGTAAGAGTTTCTCAAGCAGCAGCAGCAACTGTAAAACGAGTTACATTAGAACTTGGAGGAAAGAGTGCAAACGTAATTCTAGATGATGCGAATGTTATTCGTGCAGCTAAATCAGCAATTGGTGCATGCTACCAAAATTCAGGACAAACATGTTCTGCACTAACTAGACTCATAATTCCAAAAAGTTGCGAAGATGAGATTATTGAAATTGTATCAAGTCGAGTAAACGGATATACTCCAGGTGATCCATTAAATGAAAATACACGTTGTGGTCCAATGGTTTCGAAAAAACAACAACTAAGTGTTCTTTCTTTTATTACATCAGGGATTGATGAAGGTGCACAATTAATCGCAGGAGGAGAAGGAATGCCAGAAGGGTGCGATAATGGATTCTTTGTACGCCCTACTGCCTTCTCAAACGTAACACCAGATATGAAAATTTGGAAAGAAGAGATTTTTGGCCCTGTATTAGTAATCGCAACCTATGAAACTGAAGAAGAAGCGTTAGAATTAGCAAATGATTCGATATATGGACTTTCAGGCGGTGTTTGGGGAACGGATGAAAGAGCCATGCAATTTGCTAAGAAGATGAGAACTGGACAAGTTAGTGTCAATGGAGGACCATTCAATATTAGTGCGCCATTTGGAGGCTACAAACAATCAGGCAATGGTAGAGAATTAGGGATGGATGGACTAGAAGAATTCCTAGAGATTAAAGCAATTCAACGTCCTATTGAATGATTTTTAAATTTGTATTGGTTGATGTTATGTTTTGTGAACACGGAAATATAATCGGCTCCTGCCGTGAATGTACCCCTGAACGGTATACAGCTAAAGTTTCTGCCCAAATTTTAGAAGATGTCGATTGTCCAGTTTGGGAATTATTACGTCGAAAAGAGGATGATGAATCAGCACCAGCGCAACGATGTAATAATGCAGGTGTAAAATTAGGAACAACATCTCAACGTCATTTAATCCTAGAGTGTACTGATTGTGGATGGGATTGGAGAAGGTGGAAAGTCTCAGACTTAGATGAAGTTTCTACGTTACCTAAGTTGGTTAGATGTGAAGAATGTGATGACGTTCGTATAGAAAAGAATTCAGCAAGATACAAGAAAACCTGTGCTGAATGTAGTAGACGATTTTTCCGTGATCGAA
>DAPV01000040.1:7473-8977 GCA_002502625.1 Euryarchaeota archaeon UBA125 | reverse complement strand
ACAGGGTTCAAAACAAGGAACTCTAGATTCATGGATGTAATCTAAACCGTTCATTTTCTTCCCAAGTAGTCGAATGTCTGATAGGTGACCTACACTGAGAACATCATATGACAGGAGCGTTGCTACGGACCGTTCTAATTACCAGTTTGCTTTTAGCACTACCTTTAGCAGGATGTTTAGAGTCCATTTCGAATAATCAACCACCTACCGTTACAATGACGATTTCTCCATCTGGAACGTTGAAGGCTCAAGAGCAAATTACCTTTGATGCGACAGGAAGTTCAGATCCGGATGCAGATTCTTTGACATTTACTTGGAATTTTGGAGACGGTAATACTGGAACAGGACTTACTGCAAAGCATACCTATGCCTCTCCTGGAGACTTTACAATTACACTTACTGTTTCTGATGGCCAACATGAAGCTGAAGCTACAAAAGATGTAACCGTAGTCGATGCCAGTGCACGATTACCACACGCAGAAATAACTGGGGAGAAAGAAGACGACTGTTTAGGAGATTCTCCTCCATCTGGAACATACATACTTCATTGGGTTTGTGATGAAGATATGAGTATTTCAGACCGCAGTATATCGGTTTCAATCAATATTGATCTTGATGGCAGCGCTTCTTGGGCAGGTTGTGACCCTGAAGATTCACAATGTTATGCAGAAGAATATCTGACAGACTATAATTGGGATTTGGGAGTTTACACCGATTCCGATGGAGATGGTGATAATTCCAATGATGTTGATGCTACAGGAGAAACATATTCTTGGTCTTCAGTAACTGCTGGGGAATACAAGATTTCTCTTGAAGTAGAGGATAATAATGGATTTACAGATATCGATGATTCTCTATTATTCGTCAATTATCGTGGAGAATGGAATGATTTCGAACTAGATCGTAACGGTACAAGTGGCGATGAAATTTCTTTTGATTTCCCAGTTGTTTACGATGATGAATCAAAGAACACAATTCGATATGTCAAGCTTAAACTGACTTATCCTATTGAAGACAAAGATTTCGTTGCATGCCCAAATAATTCCTGTCACAATCGTTTCGACATGTATGTTACAAATGATACAGGTGAAGATGTAGTAGACACTACTGGAGTTACTGACGAACAAATGACATATGGTGATTGTGAAACTGGAACAGAAGAGGACCCCGGAAATCGTTGTCTTTGGCTTCAACTTACTTCATCCCAATGGCGTGAATATTTAGATGGTGAATATTCTATGAAGATTCAGAATCAGAAACAGCATAATGCAGATATCATTGAATTGGCAATTGAATTAATTTACAAGTGATTTGGCTCTTTCTCTGTAGTCATATGTCATTTGAAAATCACATATCATCTAGGAATAGACTCAAATAGGCCGCTTCGGTCGCCAAGTTGCCTAACACAGGAGTGATAACACATGGGATCGCAATGGGAAGACAAAAGCAAGCCACATTTGAACATCGTTTTTATTGGTCACGTAGACCATGGAAAGTCAACGAC
>DAPV01000040.1:0-7073 GCA_002502625.1 Euryarchaeota archaeon UBA125 | reverse complement strand
CTCGCAGCAGAGCAAGGTAAGGCCGGTTTCGGACTTGCTTATGTTATGGACGGGCTAAAGGAAGAGAGAGAACGTGGAATTACTATCGACGTAGCTCACAAGGAATTCTTTACTCCTAACTGGTATTATACAATTATCGATGCTCCAGGTCACCGTGACTTCGTAAAGAACATGATCACAGGTACTAGCCAAGCAGATGCAGCAGTTTTACTCTGTGCTGCAAATGATGGAGTGAATGCTCAGACTAAGGAACATGCATTCCTTGCACGTGTTCTTGGAGTCAAACAGTTGATTGTTAACGTTAACAAGATGGATATCAGCGGTGTAGATTATTCAGAAGCCAAGTACAATGACGTCTGTGGACAAGTTGACGAACTTCTAAAGATGGCAGGATTCAATCCAGCAGATGTTCCTAAGATTCCTTGTTCCTCGTTCAATGGTGAGAATCTGTATGATAGTTCAGACAACATGGGATGGTGGAAAGGTACTGAGTTTAATGGAAAGTCAGTCAAGACTCTTTTCGAGTGTATTGATGCAGTTCAGCAGCCACATAAGCCGATTGATAAGCCTCTTCGTTTACCAATTCAGGACGTTTACAAGATTAGCGGAATTGGTACAGTTCCAGTAGGAAAGATCGAGACAGGTACTCTAAATGTAGGTAAGAATGTTGTATTCAATCCTAGCCAGCAAACAGCTGAAGTAAAGAGTATAGAAATGCATCATACTCAGGTTGCTAAGGCTGAACCAGGAGATAACGTTGGATTCAATGTACGTGGACTTGCAGCTACCGACATTCGTCGTGGTGACGTTGTTGGTTACACAGATAACGAACCAAATTTCGTTCGTCACGACGAGACTTTCGTAGGACAAATTCAGTTGATGGATATTCCAAAGGCGATTGGTGCAGGATACACCCCTGTATTCCATGCTCACACTGCTCAAGTTGCAGTTCGTTTCGTTGAACTTCTAGAAAATGCAAAGACCAAGGAGAAGAATCCAGCATTCCTCAAGTCTGGTGATGCTGCATTGATTCAGTTCCAACCAACTAAACCTATGGCGATTGAAGAGATGGGCGCATTCCCTGAATTAGCACGTTTCGCAATTCGTGATATGGGTAAGACTGTTGCTGCCGGCGTCTGTATGAAAGTCCAGAAGAAGTGATTTTGAGAGTTTAAGGAGTTCGGAGTCGGATTCCCATGCCTGTAATCACTACAATCAAACTGACTGGAGAAGACCACAGAGCTGTAGATGGAGTTGCTGCGTTAATCAAGCAGATTAGCGATGATAAATCGGTTCAAATTCGTGGTCCAATCCCTCTTCCAACACGTCGTTTAGTGGTTCCTACTCGAAAGTCTCCTGATGGAGAAGGTTCTGAGACTTGGGATCATTGGGAAATGAGGATTCATAAGAGATTGATTGAATTGGTTACCAATACAGCAAAAGATCACAAAGCTTTGGAAGATCTTATCCGTATTCCAATTCCAGACTCTGTGACCATAGAAATTAATCTGCGTCAAGTGAACTAATCAGTTCATATTGAAGCGTTTTCAGCATAATCCATCTTGATCATTGCTTTAGCTAAAACTTCAGGGAAAACAAATACATCTCCAACTAATGGTTGTACTTCGTTTCCATCAAAATCTATCACTGGTTGTTCTACATCCTTGATAAAACGAATTCTAAGACAATCATCGTCTAATTCATTAGGAGTTTCATCTTTGACCTCTTCTTGTACATGAGGAATATCTTCGTCCCATCCTTCTTCTAAATGAACATCAGGAGGAGGCATTTCTTGTTCCATTTGTTCTAATGGAATAACATCCTCCTTTTCTACAAATTCTGTCAAAGGAGCAATTCCTTGAATGGTAGAAGAAATTGATGTATCTCCAATTCCATTCTGCATTTGTTCCCAATCAATCTCCGTTTGAAATTTTTCAATTAGTCTACATACTCCTTCGTAGAATGCACGTTCTGATGCATCATGTTGGGCCCAATTAGGTTCAGATATATCAGAAGAATTTCCTCGATTTAGTAGAGTCCTCATATTTGCGTGTCGTACGAATGCATTGAGACGATGTTGAATAATCGATCCTATTGCCCATCTGATGTTGTTTTGTCTTTTTTGTAGGAGTTGAATTTTTGCTCCCCATCCTTCTCTTCGAATACATTCATCCATTTCAATTTCAATTGATTGAGTAAGTTGAGAAACTAATTTCCAGAAATCAGAAGTCGGAAGTGGTACTGGTAAATCCTGTTCTGCTTGAGATCTTTGTAAAGCCATTAATCTTGACTCAATTGCTTGAACAGCTTGATCAGACAGTGCAGTCGGTGCCGAAACCTCTGCTGAACTGACTGCCATCCCTCCCTATTGAATCGGGCCGACTCATGAACCATTCGACACATTTTGAAGTTTATCGGGGAGCCGGACGATTCAAACATACCTTTGTCCTTTCATCAGCATGGAATCTGCCGAGTCACGTCGTTCGGCTGTGAGTCTCGCGATACTAATGCTTGCAATGTCCATGTCACCTTTTCTTATTCAAGCCGAAGAAGTACCATGGATTGGCCCGTCAACATTCTTACTTGAAGAGGCGATTATTGATGGGTTTGAAATTGAGTCAAATGGTACAGTAACAGATGCATGGATACTTTTGGATTCTGATGGTTCAGATGTTTATTCAGCACCCGGCTGGGAGGCTGAAAATATTGGAAGAAATTTCTCAAATGGAGTGAATCACAATACTTCTACATCTTTATTTCCTGGAGAGTTAAGTTTAGACAATGCTGCGAATCATGGAAGGATTCATGATTTTCAGGAATTAGAATATAGATTCAATCAATGGATTCCAGGTGGAACAACTAGTGTTTGGGAAGTAATCAATCCCTCATCACTCTCTGGAAACGTAGTCACAATTAACACATCTTTCAATCAAACTCAAACTGCGAGAGAAAATGGAGGAGGGCATGCTCCAAGGCAAACTACAGACGGCTCATTGCTTGCATTAACCCAAGCAGATCAATCATTAGATTCTGGAGTCCATTCTTGGATAGAAAGCCCAGTTCATCCCGTACCTAATTACGTTTCTAATCTTACATTTACTCTAGATCATTGGCTCCATATCTGGACCGATTCAGATTCATCAGGTTCAGGTGCAGGAGCCTGGATAGAAGCGTCATTTGATGGTGGCAACACTTGGAATTGGGTAGAACCTGAAGGAGGTTATGGAAATACAATATCTACTGCTGCTCCAGTTCCCAACGGAGCTAATGGATCTGGTTTTCCCGCATGGGCAAGCATCAATGCAACAGGTTGGCAACGTTCACACATTATTTTCGATGATCATCCTATGCTTGCAAACGCTTCCAGCTTATCCGTTCGATTAGTGATTTGGACCCCTATAACTCAGTTAGTAGAAAGGCCAGGTTGGTTTGTTGATAGAGTTGGATTTGATAACCACGGACATCCCCCAGGAGCTTGGTTTCATGGAAATTTGAATGGTGAATATGCAGCTAATGCAGAATCACAATTAGTTCTAGAAACCAATCTTTCAGGAATCTCGGGGCCGATGGTTTTCCAATATGCAGCAGATTTTGATATGGAGGGAGATATCTATGACAATTGGCATGTAGATGTTAGTGATGATGGAGTAAATTGGACTAGTATTACTCCTACTCTAGGTTTACCTGGTCATGGAGTATATATCAATGGAACAACCATTATCGATGATTCTAATGGATGGGTTTCATTGCAACATTCTATCCCATCAGGTTTCAATACTTCAATTCAGATTCGTTTTAGGTTTGAATCCGATCCTACAGGGGGGACTGGATTTGGAGGACTAACTGTAGATCCTCCCGAAGGTCTTGCATTAGATGATGTACGTATTGTAGAAGTAATTTCAGGAAATGAGACTGAAATAATTCGCTGGGGTTTCAATGATTCTACTACCGCTAATCATTCCAGAATCGGCACTAGTTTAGTTGATCAATGGCAATTTTTACCAAATGTGGGTGTAAATGGACCATGGTCAGATTTCGACTCATTTGAAGAATCGATCCTCACTCCTATTGGTTGGGACATCGAGACTCCAAATGGTTACGGTTGGTCTTTCGGAGAACTCAATTCAACAGGTCCAGATCCCAATAGTTTCCCCGGAGGAGGAAATGGAGCAGGAATATTATTGAATTCTCCATATAGGCAGAATTCCTTAACTCATCTTTATTCTCCTTCAATTCCAATTCCTCTTGGAAGTCGAGCAACGCTGCAATTTGATCATTTTATTTGTGCAGAATCTGGTTGGGATGGAGGAGCATTGTTTATTTCAACTGATCAAGGCCACACTTGGTCTCATTTTGGTTCTAATATTCCTGATTGGTATGATTCAATGCAGTACAATAACTCTCTCAGTCCTCTCTATGGTCAAATGGCGTGGGATGGTTCTAGACAGAAAGGAGGCGGATGTGGAACCAATACCTCGTTTGTACAGAAATCTGCTGATTTTAGCCATTTAGCCGGAAGAAATGTAATGCTTAGATTCACCTTTTTTTCAGATACATATTTTGAATCCAGTGGATGGTATATTGATAACGTAGGAATTGCAGTTGACGTTTTTGAAGAAATAGGAAATTGGACTTCACCTCTAATTTTTTCTGACTCTTTGGGATGGGGATCTATTGATATCGATGCTAAAATACCTGAAGGAACATCCGTCTTAGCAAGTGTACTTGATTTTCAAGGAAATCCAATATCAGGATTCATCAACAAACAATTTCCGGTTCATTTAGCAGATTTACATGGATTATCAAGAGTTGATTCCGTTCAAGGAATATATTTGCAATTACAACTTTCTACATCTGAAGAACATAGAACACCTAGAATACATGAAATTTCGATAAACGGTAGTAGATTTCTAAATGGATTTGCAGTGAATTCTACGGGTTGGGAATTAGATTCATTTCTAGAAATACAACATACAGATGGAGTGATATCCAATCCTACATTTATGACAAGAAGAGTAGAAGGGCCCTCTATTATTTCTGAGCGACGTATTGACGGAATTCACTTAGAGTCAATATCCGCAGGTGTTATGATTCAGGTAATTGCAGATGGTCAACAAGTACATTCAGGCATGATCAATAATGGTACAATTTCATTTTTTAGACCAGCGACAATTATCAGTTTTATTTTAGATTTCCAACCTGGTTCAGAATTAGAAAAATTAGCAATTAGGCCCTTACTGTCCACACCATCTATCGGACCATCTGTCGATGTTCTAAATGATGGATTGATAGATTGGGATTGGCCAGATTCGTCTACTGGAGATTCTTTGACATATGGTTTATTGAAGGGGCCAGTTTTGGAATCAAACTCAACATTTCTTAATGGTTCAATGCATTTTTCATTACCCAATCAAGCTGATTGGAGATCTGCATCATTGATGATTCGTCCAATTTCGGGAACGAATGTAACCTATTCCATCAGTTCTGGTTCCTCAGTACAACAGCGAACGCTATCTTCTGATGATCTCTCTATTGTCCGATTTGATGGTTCAATTCTTAGAGCTTCGCAACCGTCATCAATATCTTCACAATCTTTGGGGCCAAATCATAGTATGGAAATGAAAGATTTGGAAATCGTAATTCATTCAAGTCATCCAGTAACAGCATCAATTTCATTGATATCTGTCGATTATCACATGGAAACTAATTTGTCTAATTTAGGTCCAATGATTGAATCATACAGAATTAATTATGTTAATTCTAATCCATCCATATCAATCAATTCACTATTGAGAATTCCAATTCATCTTGAACAAGGACAAGGAGGAGGGTTGATTTTTAATGGAAAGATCATCCAAAGTCCTTTGATTTCAGATCAGATTATTTCTCATCCAACAACATTCGTTCCTGAAATAATTTCAGAGATTATTACTGAACATGAACACCTATTTGATTCATCATTAATTCATAATGTTACTCTTGATATAATTACAGACGAATTAGAATCCTCATTTCAATTAGATATTTCAAATGGGCAACCAACTATAACCAACCAATCTAATGGTCCATTTACACTTGTGAATCCAAGTTTTGTAATTAATTCGAAATCAGTACAGATTACATGGCCAATCAGTGTCGATTGGTCTATTGATGATGTTGATGAAGTTATGATACATGTCAAAGCGGCAGATCATCTAAACCGATCTTGGGGGCCTGCAGAAGGGATTGTAGGGTCTGGAGGATTATTGGGAATTGAGAATGACATGGAGATAGTAGGATTTTCAGTTTATGATGGTCTATCTCGAGATTTGATGGATTCTAGATTGTATGGCTATCCACTTCATCTTCATCCTGAGCAGACCATTTCTGCTTCTGGTATTGTTAGATTTGAAGGAATTGTAGGTCCAATTCCTTCTGATTCTGCAGTAGTTAGTCTTGAGATATCAAATGGAAATCAAACTTGGTCATATCTTGTAGAAGAAGTTTCAGCAGATGGAACTTGGTCATCCACTATTTCATTACCAGATGTTGAAAATAGTACTGCAAATAGTATTTGGGAAATTCATCCTAGATTGATTCGTATTGGCCCCGTTGATGTAGTTCGTGTTGGGGCACTTGATTCTACAATAATCACTGTTCCAGGAAGTTATCGAATTGATCTAGAATCTCCAATTGTTGGCCGTCTTCTTGCAGACATTAGTGGAATTCAAAGGCCATTGAATGAAGATATTTGGTCACTTTCGAGACCATTGATAATGTCATTAGAGATTTTTGAAGAAGAATCATTGTCAAGAGAACTCACATTAATGACTTGGATAGAATCTAAAGATGATTTGAATGAAGATGGTGTTGCTCAACCAAGTGAATATGATTCTAAATTAGTCATTATCCCTTCTAATGCACATCAGACTGGATTGATTAATCTAGGATTATTGGATATTTCTCAGGGTGAAGATGGCTCTCAAGTATCTGTATATGTCATTGGCACAGATGCATCTGGAAGAACTTACCTGGGTGCGGGTAGTGGAGGATTACATGCCGATTTAGCTACATTCAGTCTAGCCCAAGAAAGC
>DAPV01000106.1 GCA_002502625.1 Euryarchaeota archaeon UBA125 | reverse complement strand
AATGCTCGCCATAGATACGAGGGTGAGATAGATGATATCGATGAGATGGTCATTACTCATGTTGCTGCTCATCGAGGACAAGTTCGTCGTGCATTCAGACCACGAGCACGTGGTAGAGCCACCCCCCACTTCCATTACCAAGTGAATTTGGAGTTATTCTTAGAAGCAAGAGAAGGCGATGACGGTTGGGATGATGATGGAGACGAGGATATCTTCTAAGGTGATTTATCATGGCAAAGAATAGCAAGGAGAATATCGTTCGTACTTTCATCAATCGTAACGTTGAGCGTCAGCTAGTCAAGAAATATTTGTTGGAAGAAACCAAGGATGCCGGTTTTGGTGGTTTGAGTTTCACACGAACTCCTGAAGGTGAGAAAATTTTGCTTGAAGCAGAACATGTCGGTAGAGTTATTGGTACTCGAGGAAGAATCATCAACGAGTTATCTCGAAGGCTTGAGGAAGATTTCGATCTTTATCAGCCTAAGTTAGAAGTTGCTCAAGTGGAAGAACCACGTCTGAATGCACAAGTAATGGCAAGTAGGCTAGCATCATCTCTTGAGAGAGGTTGGTTCTTCCGTAGAGCAGGTAATAGTACTGCAATGAATGTAATGTCAGCAGGAGCACGCGGTATTCTTATCGTTCTTTCAGGAAAATTAAGTGGAGCTCGTCATAGAACTCAGAAATTCCAGTCAGGTCACATCAAGTACTGTGGTGAGACCGCTCTTACAACCATGGATGTTGGATATGCAGTTGCTACTAAGAAGTTAGGAACAATTGGTTGTACTGTTGCAATTATGCGAGCTGGTACTAAGTTACCATCTGAAATCACAATCAAATCAAGGGAAGAATCAGGTTTAGAACCTCTCCCACATGATTACGAAATTACTGTTAGAGAATCAGAGTCTGTAGAACCTGAAGAAACCTCACTTACAGAAGATGAAATTGTTGAATCTGTTGTTGATGCTGTAGTTGAATTCGAAGCAGAAATGAAATCTGAAGACGCTGGACAGGAGGAGGAGTGAAAATGACCCACTTGAAAGCTCGCGAGATTCATGAAATGAGTGATGAGGCTAGAGAGAAGCGTTTGATCGAATTAAGGGAAGAACTTCTGCAGTTACGTGCTCAGAAATCCCTGGGTGGTTCTGTACAGAACTCTGGTGAATTCAAACAAACAAGAAGGAGTATTGCTCGTCTCCTTACAATAATGAACGAGAATAAGGAGTAGAAACGAATGGCGAGTATTTGCAATCTGTGTGGTCTCCCTAATGAATTATGTATTTGTCAAGAAATTGCAAAGGAGCAACAGAAAGCGATTATTAGAACTGATAGAAGGAGGTATGGGAAGATGGTAACTATTGTAGAAGGCATTGATGACACTGCCATAGATATCAATAAACTTGCTAAAATTCTCAAGAGTCAGTGTGCAAGCGGAGGTACTGTCAAAGGACGTACCATCGAATTACAGGGAGATCACAAGAAACGAGCTTCCAAGGTTCTCGAACAAAATGGATATACTGTGGAGGTGCGCTAATGGAGATTGTTAGAATGTCTTGGATTGGCAGAGATCTCCAAGTAATCGATTCTTCTGATTCGTCTCTTCTTGACGTAACAGGTACAGTGGTTAACGAGAGTAAGAATATGCTTGTAGTCCGTTCTAATTCTGGAGACCGTAAGATTTCCAAATCAGTTATTAAATTCACAATTGATAATTCTGAGGCAATTGATGGACATGCTGTATTGCATCGTCCCGAAAATAGAATTCACATGAAATGGAGGATGAATTGAATGGCTACCCCGCGTGATATTGGCGTTGATGTGATTGCACCTGGAGCTGAATGGGATGGCAGTGAAAACTGTCCATTCTATGGCAGTTTACGTGTTAGAGGACAGATTATCGAAGGAATTGTTTCCAGTCTTGGAATGAATGATTCGATTGTGGTTGAAAGACAGAGAATTCGTTCCATGAAGAAATATGAGAGATATGAGAAGAAAACCAATCGTTTCAATGCTCATTTACCTTCATGTATAGGCGAGGTTTCCATCGGAGATCGAGTTCGAATTATGGAATGCCGTCCACTATCTAAGACGGTATCATTCTGTGTAATTGAATGGGAGGCGTCAGAATGAAGGGCATTTCTAGCAGAGTAACACGTGCTATTCCTTCCATGGGCACTATGCTTTGTGTTGATAACTCTGGAGCAAAAGTAGTTCAATTAATTACTGTCTTGAGAAAAGGAGGTGTTCATCGACGATATCCTGCAGGAGGAGTTGGAGATTTAATCCAGGTCACTGTGAAACGAGGTAACCCCGAGGTTCGTCGTAAGGTGCATTATGCAGTCATTGTTCGACAACGTCGTCCCTTCCGTCGACCAGATGGGACATGGGTGCAGTTTGAGGACAATGCTTGTGTTTTAACCAACGAAAAAGGAGAACTCAAAGGTTCAGATATCAAGGGACCAGTAAGTAGAGAATCAGCTGAGCGGTGGCCGCGTGTCGCTGCAACAGCAAAGCAAATTGTATGAGGTGAAAATATGGTACGAAGCAGTCAACCTAGGAAGCAAAGGAAGGCAGCAGGATCTGCTCCTATCCATTCACAGAGAAAGAGGGTACGTGCTCGTTTGGCTCTGGAAGATGGAAGTTATTCTACTGTTAGAACAGTTACAGTTCGTGCAGGAGATACTGTGAAAGTAGTTCGAGGAGATTTTGGTTTCCCAAACAGTGTCAAGAGTGATGAACGCGGAAAAAGAGCACAAGGAAAAAGAGGAGCTTCCGGGGTTAGTGGAGTTGTTATTTTAGTCAATCCTGATGGGATGTTACATATTGAAGGAGTAACTGTGACTAAATCCGATGGTAAAGATGAACCATTCCCAATCCGTGCATCCAATGTTGTTATAACAAAATTGGATGATTCTGATAGTAAGAGAATGGCAAAGATTCTTTCGAGAGAAAATGGAGGTGCATGAAATGGGCAAAAGTAGCCATATGAAGCGATTAGCAATGCCAAGAAGTTGGCCATTGCCTAGAAAGACCAGCGTTTGGGTTCAACGCCCTGACCCTTGTGGACATTCAATTGAATGTTGTATGCCTGTTGGAATTATCCTTAGGGATATTCTGGGTATTGCCGGAACTAGGAAAGAAGCTAATCAGATTATTCAGAAGGGAATTGTCAAGGTCGATGGTAAAGAAGTCAAGTCAATCAATCGCGGAGTTGGATTGTTGGATATATTGACAGTTGGAGATCAATCTTTTATGTGTATATTCGATAAGCGCGGACGTCTTTCTTACAATCTTATTGATTCAAAGAAGACAGGTACTAAATTATGCAGACTCAATGGAAAAACCACAATCAAAGGTGGAATGACTCAATTGAACTTCCATGATGGAAGAACAATGCTTGTGGATAATGCAAGTAAAGATGATTGGGCTACAGGTTCAACATGCAAAATAAATCTAAGTGACGGTTCTGTTGTAGAGACTTACACTGCATCTTCTGGTGCTCAATGTTATCTTACTGGAGGTAACCACGTTGGAGAGGTTGCTACAATTAAAGAAGTTGAGATCAAGAGATCCTCAATGCCTAATGAAGTGACCTTTGAAGAAGGGTTTGGTACAATTCAAGAGTACGTAATGGTAATCCCTAGTTCTGATGATATCCCAATGGAGGTGGATGAATGAGCGAAGTAAATGCTATGTCTGCTCCTAGAATTACTAAGGTAACTATCAACATTGGTGTTGGTGAAGGAGGTAATCGACTTCAGACTGCTGAAAAAGTGCTTGAGCTAGTTGCTGGTTCTACTCCTATCAGAACTATTTCTAAGAAAACCAATAGAGAATTAGGGACTCGTGAAGGGGCTCCAATTGGTTGTAAGGTTACTATGCGGAACAAGGATGAAATTGCAACTTTCTTGAAGGATGCCTTTTGGGTACGCGAAAATACACTTCCTGCTTGGAATTTTGATAATTCAGGAAATTTGTCATTTGGTATTTCTGATTATACTGATTTCCCTCAACAGAAGTACGATCCAGATATTGGAATTTTTGGGATGGACATTAATGTAGTCTTAGAGCGTCCAGGTCATCGTGTAAGTCGTCGTAGAAGACGTGCTCATCGTGTAGCAATCAATCATCGAGTTACTAGAGGCGAATGTATGGAATATTTCAGTCAGCAATTTGGCTTGACTATTGTGGAGGAGTGAATAACATGGGACGAATTCATGGAGAAAGAATCGGGCGCTCAACTGGGTGTAGATATTGTGGCCGTAAGCGTGGCTTGATTCGTCGGTATGGACTACGTCTTTGCCGTCAATGCTTCAGAGATTTTGCTCCTGAATTGGGATTCAAGAAATATAGGTGAGGTGAAGAAGAGATGCAATTTGACCCTTTAAGTGATGCATTTGTACGGATGTACAATGCCGAGCAAGCAGGACATTACGAAGTGACTGTACGTCCAGCAAGTAAACTACTAGGAAGTATGTTGGATATTATCAAAGAACGCGGATACATTGGAGAATTTGAGAAAGTCAATGATGGTAGAGGAGGAAGTTTCCGAATCGAACTTATTGGAGCTATCAATCGATGCGGTGTAATCAAACCAAGATACTCTGTAAAGAGGAGCGATTTTGAGAAATGGGAGTCTCGTTTCTTACCTGCACAAGATTTTGGTGTTCTTCTTATGACTACTAATCAAGGTGTTATGAGTCATTACAAAGCAAAGGAGGCCCGAGTTGGAGGGCGTCTTCTAGCGTATATCTTCTGAGGTGAAAAAATGGTAAAACTAGATCAGATTATTCATGCCATACCTACTCCTGATGGAGTAAATGCTAGTATTGATGGTACAGTAGTAACTATCTCCAAAGATGGCTCTTCCCTTACTAGAGATTTTCGTCATAATCGTATATCTGTACGAGAATCTAATGGGGGATTAGAGGTCCATTGTGATCTTCCTCGAAGAAAAGAAAAAGCTCTTTGTGGAACTTGGGCTGCTCATATTAAGAACATGATTACTGGAGTAGATACAGGTTTCACTTATCGACTCAAGGCAGTATATTCTCACTTCCCAATGACCATAAAAGTGTCTGGTAACCAGATGACAATTACTAACTTGTTTGGTGAGAAAGTTCCACGAGTTGCCCCACTTCCTTGGTCTCCAAGTGAAGTAAAGGTAGAAGTTCAAAATAAGGTAGATGTTATTGTTTCAGGTGCAGATATTGAGAAGGTTGGACAAACTGCAGCCAACATTGAGCGTTCATGTAAAATCCGTAAAAGAGACCGTAGAGTTTTCCAAGATGGAATTTACATTACTAGTAAGGCAGGAACGGAGTGAGGTGAAATAAATGTCAGATTATGGAAATATGACTGTTGCTCAACTAAAGGAGCTACTCAAGGAGTTAGGTCTTGCCTCCTCCGGAAAGAAAGCAGATCTCATTGCTAGGCTTGAGGCTGCTACTGAGGAAGTTCAGGAAGAAGTTGACGAAGAAGTTGACGAAGAAGTTGATGAAGAAGTTGACGAAGATTTTGATGATGATTTCGATGATTTCGATGAGGAGTGGGATGATGAAGAGCAAGTTCATCGTGCTAAGCAAAAACCGGAGCTTGATGACTCTACAAAGGAAGCTCTTTCCTTGCGCTCTTCTCAGTCTAGAAAGCAACCAAAATTCCGTCGTCAAGAATGGTATAGGTACAAGAGACTCTCTAGATCTGGTTGGAGGAAACCGAAAGGATACCAGTCTAAACAGCGTTTGAATATGAAGTATCGAACTCCTATGGCTAGAGTTGGATATGGAAAGGTTCGTGCTGCAAAGGACCTTCATCCTTCAGGTTTCATTGAGGTTCTTGTACATAATTCATCTTCATTGAATGAAATCGATCCGAAAACCCATGCGATTAGAATCGGTAAAAGAGTAGGAAATCGAAAGAGATTAGCGATACATATCAAAGCCGATGAATTAGGCATTAGAATCTTGAATCGTCGTTCAATTGAGAAGAGAGGTGACCTCTGATGCAAATTACAAATCAACGTCGAATGGCTGCAAGTATTCTTTCAAGGCGTGAAGGTAGGATAGTTGGTGTTCACCGAATTTGGATTCATCCTGATTATATTGATCAAGTTTCTAGTGCGGTTCAGAAAGATGATATTCGCGAATTAATTGATGAGGGAGTAATCAAAGCACGTCCAATCCAAGGAACAAGTCGTTCACGTGCCCGTAAGGCCGAAATTCAACGTTCAAAGGGGCGTCGAGTTGGTCATGGTAGTCGAAAAGGTTCCAAGAAGGCAAGAACTCCAAAGAAGGAACGTTGGATGAAGACGATTCGTGCTCAACGTCGTGTTTTGAAGGGACTTCGGGATACCGGAGAAATTGTACCAAGTCAATATCGATATTATTACAGAAAGGCGAAAGGAGGAACATATCGTTCAATCGCCCACATGAGGACCAATATTGAGTTGGATGGAATTACCTTAGGAGGTGATGAGTGATGGCAGTTCATGGAAAGAATCAGCGTCTAAAATACAAGAGAAGACGCACAGGCGAGACAGACTACAGACGTAGATTGAAACTCCTCCGAGGTGAAATGCCTCGAGCCGTAGTTCGCGTTAGTAATTCTCGAATTGTAGCTCAAATTGTTACCTACGAAAAAGATGGTGATAAAATTGCGGCTCAAACAAATAGTTCGCAACTTCGTAGTCATGGATGGCCTAAGGATGCCTCTATCAAATCGGTTCCTTCGGCTTATCTAACCGGCTTTTCTCTAGGTAAGAAAGCTTTAGCAGCAGGTATTGAAGAAGCAGTTCTAGATATAGGATTAGCTGCTTCTACCAGTGGTAATCGCGTATTCTCTGCTCTGAAAGGCATGATTGATGCAGGCCTTTGGCTTCCTCATAGTGAAGATGTACTTCCTCATGAAGATAGGATAAATGGAGCACATATTAGTGATTCATTGGCATCTTCTGTAGAATCCACTCGTTCCAAAATAGAGGAGGCATCATCATGAGTGAACCAATTACTCTTGCACCAGGTTTAGCTTGGGCATTAGGGCAAATCGAAGATGATGGTTCTCAAGGGCAACGTCGTCGAGGCCCAGATCCTCGTGTTACTCTCCGTGAATGGATGACAAATGGAGCTCGAACAAGATTAGGACGAATGGTTATCAATGGAGATATTACTACATTTGAACAGGCAGTTGCTTCGAGAATGCCGATTAGAGAACCTGAAATTGTTGACGCTTTCTTCCAGCCAAATCTATTTGTTGAGATGATAGGTCGTCCTCGCAGAATTCAAAGAATGACTGACTCTGGACAGAGAACTAGATTCAATGTCATGGTAGTTGTAGGAAACAAAGATGGAGTTGTAGGATTGGCAACTTCAAAAGGTAAAGAAGTAGCAACTACCATTCAGAAAGCTACAAATCAAGCCAAATTGAATATGATTACAGTTCGGAGAGGTAACGGTTCTTGGGAATCTGGCGGAGGGCCAGGTCGTTCAGTTCCTATGAAGATTACAGGAAGAGCAGGATCTACTCGAATTACATTGATGCCTGCACCAACTGGTAAGGGTCTTGTGATTGGTGATACTGGAAGAATGATTTTGGAGATGGCAGGTATTACTGACGTTTGGTCTAGTAGTAAGGGTCAAACAAGAACACAATACAATTTCGCGAGATCTACTTTCAATGCACTCAAGCAAGCAAATCTTGCAAGAATTAGCCGTGCTGATGTAGAACGCCTTCATATTTCTAGAGGAGGGATGTCCTAATGGCATGGTTGGTAATTAGAGCTCGAAGTGATAGAGGTGTAGAACGTTCTATTAGAGAAACAATGTCCTATCTTAACTTAACAAAAGTTAACCATGCGGTCATTGTTCCTGAATCTGACACATATGCTGGAATGCTGCAAAAGGCCAAAGATTTCGTTACATGGGGTCCAGTTAGTTCAGAAAGTATTGCTCAGATGATTCGTGAACGTGGACGTCTTCCAGGTGATCGCCCTGTAGATGATGCAGCAATTTCAGATTGTACTGATTATGATGGTATTGATGCCTTTGCTGCCGCTATAGCTTCTGGGGATGCTGCAATAAAGGATGCTTCAGAATTAAAGCGAGTATTCCGTTTGCATCCTCCTAGGGGAAGTAAAGGATGGGGTGGAATCAAGAGAGCCTACTCTGTTGGAGGAGCTTTAGGTAATCGTGGCAAGGCAATAGAAGATCTTGCTGCAAGGATGATGTGAGGTGAAAATATGCCATCAAGAACAAACAAATTCAGAGGACGTAGCCGTTATCATGGGCGCGGCAAGAAAGCTGGTCGTGGAGCTGGAAAGCGTGGTGGTCGAGGAAATGCTGGAATGAACAAGCATCGTCTGCTAACTCGCTTGAAGTATATGCCCGGTCACTGGGGGATGCACGGTTTCAACCGTGATCCAAGTCTCCGTACTGTGCATAATAGCATCAATGTATCAGAAGTTGATCTGTTGATGGGAGATGAAGATTCCATTAATTTGACTTCCAAAGGAATTGACAAGCTTCTTGGTTCAGGAAGAGTTCATCGTTCTATTCATATTACTGTCGAGCACGCATCTTCCAGAGCTATTGAGAAGATCGAATCCGCCGGTGGTTCAGTTACAATTTCCGAGGGTGAAAACTGGGGCGAATGGGAAGAGGAGTAATTTCCTCTAAAATAGAAGGTTAATGGGTGAATTAAATGGCAGTTAGGCGAGTAAATACGCTTGGTGCCATCACTATGGCATTAATCTATTGGGGTGGCTTAACCTATTGGCGCTCTGATGCTTTATTCGGTACCGATACTGATGCTCAATTCGAGGCTGGAATGCTTCTTTTGGCATCAGTTCCATATGCTTTCTTCATTATATGGGGTCTCCGTTTTGACCTTCCAGAACAGATGAAAGAAAATCAATTTCTAAAATATTCTAAGTTGTATATTTGGTTAGCATATGTGGTAGGATTAGTGTATTTCAGTTTTGAAAATTCAGAAAATGTTGGTTTCTTATTAGTTGGAATTATGATTCTAGGTGCAGGTACTGCTGCATCAATTTCTTGTCTAATTTATACTGGAGAAGAATCAAGTCGGCTTTATGGATTGAAGCGATTAGTGGATGTTTATCCCTCTATTCAGAAGCCTGATGGGCACGTCCGCTTTATGTCTAAATTGTGGACGACGACTCTGGTTCTCATTGTATATTTCATGATGACGAATGTTATGGTCTATGGTTTAGCTGAATCTACATTGGATATTTTCTCATCATTTAGAGCGATTATGGCTGGAGCGTCAGGTTCTATCATGCATCTTGGTATTGGACCAATTGTTACTGCTTCGATTATTATGCAGTTGTTTGCTGGAGCTAAAATCATCAATTTGGATCTTCAAGATTCTGATGACAAGCAATTGTATCAAGGTGTTCAAAAACTATTGGTACTGTTTATGATTCCAATAGAATCTATCCCTCAAGTCTATGGTTTCTTAGATCCTCATCAAGATATTATTTTGCAATATGGACAAGGATGGGCTCAAGCACTCATTGTAGTCCAACTTTTCCTTGGTTCATATTTGGTATTCCTTCTTGATGAATTAGTTAGTAAATGGGGTATTGGTTCTGGAATCTCTCTCTTTATCGCTGCTGGGGTTGCACAATCTACCTTCGTCGGTACTCTTTCCCCACTTCCAATGGTCTCTGAAGCGCCAATGAGTCTCGATAATCCTCCATCTGGTACACTTCCAATGATTTTCTATACATTGAGAACCGCAACAAATTCTGAGATGGTGTCAGGAGGTCAAGGATCGGGGGGTATGTTTGAAGTTATTTTACTGAATCATGCGAATCCGATTGCTGCTCTAGTATCTTCCATAATTGTGTTCTTAGTTGTAGCTTATGCTGAATCTTCTAAACTTGAATTGCCATTGACAAATCACAAAATGAGAGGGCATAAAGGACAATATCCAATTCGTTTGGTATATGCATCTAACATTCCAGTGATTCTAATGGCAGCGTTACTTGCTAACGTCAATATGTTCACTCTTCTATTCTGGAGCCATCCTGTTCTTTCTACTGTTCCGATACTTGGGCGAGAAGGTAGTTTCAGTATTGCCAAATATTTGGGCGCTTATGATGCAGGTGCCACTGCTCCTCAAGATGGACTAGCTTGGTACATTTCCATGGTAGGTGGTGTTCAAGATTGGTTGATACCATTGTTAAATCAGACCGGGGATGCCTATGGGCATGAGTTGTGGCAAATTATGATTCATATTGTTGCCTATGTAATTGTCATGACAGTCGGTTCAATGGTCTTCGCTAAGTTCTGGATTGAGACTACGAATATGAGTGCTAAAGATGTGGCAAAACAGATCGAGAGGACAGGGATGCAAATACCTGGATTCAGAAAGAACCCTAGAGTTCTAGAGCAAATTCTCGAGCGATATATTCCACACGTAACTCTGTTTTCAGGTGCCTTCGTAGGATTGTTGGCAGCAGGAGCCGATCTTCTTGGAACCGTAGGAAATGCTACTGGAACCGGTCTCCTTCTAGCCGTAGGTATCATTCTAAGGACGTATGAGCAGATACAGAAAGAACAAGCAATGGAAATGCACCCTGTTTTGAGAGAATTCTTTGGTGCTGAATAAGTGCTTTTTTTAGTGAAATTTCCTCCCAGTCATTTGTTTGATTGTCTAATTCGTGTCTCAACGTTGATATATGGGGTGTATGTCGCACAGATGCTACGTTAAGCCTGGCGTTGGGATCTGAGTCTTAGGACGATGAAGAAACCCATCTGGCGAAACGGGCCGAAGAGGTGCGGCCACAAGCGCGGCTTGTGGTTTAGTAGGAAAATCAAGGTTACAACTTGCTAATGCAAGTGTGCAAGAAATGTAACCTCGTCAATTTTGACAAAGAACCAGCAAGCGACAATAACAAAACTCCTGAAGGATCGCGAGATTTCGCACGAAATCCGGTTGATCCTGCCGGAGGCTACCGCTATTGGAGT
>DAPV01000029.1:21903-25716 GCA_002502625.1 Euryarchaeota archaeon UBA125 | reverse complement strand
GATAGGAGCAAACACCGTAATTGGTTCAAACGTCGAAATAAACGAAGTAGTAGTTGATTTTGATTCAAAAATTCCAGCCGGGCACATACAAAGAGGCGGACGTTTCCCTGAAGAATAATCATCGACACTCACTTATGTCTGATTTATATCCATAGAACATGGGAGGCCCGTCATTTGGGAATATTCACTTTGCAGGTACTCTCCGACCATCACAAGTTGAAGCATCTTCTGTGATTAGAGAACAATTAGAGAAAGGTGAAAAACGACTTCATATTGTTGCTCCCCCTGGTTCAGGTAAAACCGTATTAGGTCTCTATGTTTGGTCAGATCTGATTAGAGAGAGAACATTAGTACTATCTCCAAACTCTGCTATTCAAGCTCAATGGGCTGCTAGAACTTCTTTATTTGATTTAGATGGTAAAGAAGAGGAGATTAGTACAGATCCTCGCCGGCCTGGATTACTTACTTCACTAACCTACCAAGCATTGACAATGCCGATTCGTGGAAATCAGGAGATAGATGTTCTTGCTCGAGAATTGTGGGCTAACAAATTAATCGAAGATGGGGAAGCACAAAATTTAGCCATAGCAGAGACTTGGCAAAATGATCTCTGTGAACGAAATCCCGAATATTTTGCTAACAGAATGTCGGTCTATAGAAAAAAAGCTAGAGAAAATACCGAATCTTCAGGAGATCCTTTGTGGGAATTACATTCTGCTTCTAAAGGACATGTGAAAAGATTACAAAAAGCAGGAATAGGTTTGATTATTCTCGATGAATGTCATCATTTATTGCATCATTGGGGAGATATTCTGACTACATTAAAGGATTTTTTTGGTGACCCAGTAATATTAGGTTTGACTGCAACTCCTCCAGATGAGGCGAACCTAGAATCGAGAGATAGGTATGTTTCATTGTTAGGAGAAGTCGATTATCATGTTCCTATACCTGCTCTAGTTCGAGCTTCAAACCTTGCTCCATACCAAGATTTAGTTCAGTTCGTTAGGCCAACTGCTAAAGAAATGAAATACATAGCACAGGTCGATCAAGAATTTAAGGAACTATTAGAATTATTACAATCTGAAAGGGATACAGAAGATTCTGATAGGATACCTCCAATGAATGAATGGTTATTACAAGGTATAGAAAAACCAAAAGAAGTAGCAGGTGTAGATTTCAAGGAATGGCCAACCATCCCTGATGATTCATCTGGAAATAAATTTCTGAATACTACGAGACGACATCTTGAGGATATTGGTTTCTCATTACCTGAAGGTGTACCTAGTACAACTGAAGCCATTCGAGCACAACAGGTGCCCGATTTAGAGATGTATACGACTATGGTCGAACGATATGTTCGTAGAGGATTACGTCTTTCAAAGAGTCCTAAAGATCATGAGTTAGCCAAAGAGGCAGTTTCTCGATTCAGACTTCTTGGTAGACAGATTACGGAGACAGGCGTGCGTCCGTCTGCATCTCCAGTTGGTCGAATCATGGCTTACTCCGAAGCTAAATTGGAGGCATTATTGAATATTCTAAGTAGTGAAATGCAAGCTCTGGGGCCAATGATTCGTGCAGTCGTAGTTACTGATTTTGAGAAGACGTCTTCAATGGCAGTAGTTGAAGGAGTACTTGATTCTGAAGCCGGTGGAGCTGTAGCAGCATTTAGAGCAATAGTACAAGATGAGAATACTGATTATCTTAATCCTATATTGATGACAGGTAGTACAGTTTTAGTTGATGATGACCTAGTTGGTGAGTTCATCTCTGAATGTAGAAATTGGATAAATAGAAAGGGTTTGAAGATAGAATTAGTTGATGTAATTGAAGGGCCGTATCATGATATTAGGGGCTCAGGGAAAGACTGGGTGCCTAGAAATTACATTGAAATGATAACAGATCTTTTCCAAAGGGGGGTAACAAACTGTATTGTCGGAACTCGAGGTTTATTGGGTGAAGGATGGGATGCATCAAAGATCAATGTCTTGATTGACTTGACTTCCGTTACTACTGAAATGAGTATCAATCAATTAAGAGGTAGATCGATTAGACTTGATAGTGAATGGCCAGAAAAGGTTGCAAATAATTGGGATATCATTTGTGTTGCAGAAGAGTTTGCAAAAGGTTTCGATGATTATGATCGATTTAAGAAGAAGCATAAGCAGTTGTATGGAGTTTGTGATGATTCTGCAATAGAGAAGGGAGTTGGACATGTTCACCCTGCATTTACTGAGGTTCCGGAAGAAGCGATTAGCGAAGGAATGGCAGTCTTCAATAGGGATATGTTAGATAGATCAAAAGATCGTTCTAAAGCTAGAGATTTATGGAAGATTGGTGAGCCATTTGATGCCGTTCCAAGATCAGCAATAGAACTGAAACCAGAAGGAGGGGGTGAGGATGAATGGCCATTAACCGGACCAACAAAATGGACCGATGGTTCGTTAATTGAAGCCATAGCATCTGTGATTCTTGAGAGTATGATCAAGCTAGAACTTCTTCCATCTGATACTTCTATGAAAGGTGGAGAAAGAAAGGGTGGATGGATGAGAGTTCATCTTGAAGGATGTAATGAAAAACAGTCTGAGATGTTTTGTAATGCTCTAAGTGAAGTTTTAGGTCCATTAGACAACAAACCTCGCTATGTTATTCCACGTTCATCGAAATATTTGGATAAGATATTAGTTGATACCTTCCTTTCCAAATTTTTCCCTTGGTGGTTTGATCCAAAAGAGGGAATTAATGAAAGAATTGAACCTGTAATGTTGCATGCAGTACCTAAGTTATTTTGTAGACCAAGAATTCGTGCTGAGATTTTTGAAATCTACTGGAATATGCGTGTAAGTCCTGGAGAATTGATGTATGGTCATAGTAAAAATGGAAAAGAGATGATTGAGGAGGCTAAACTTTCAGGAATGGCTCCTAGTTGGTCTAAGAACGAAAAGAACGTTTTCATTTAGTTAGTTGAAGAATAGAACCGCGCCGGTGTTCTCAAAACGTGGGATGTATTGGGTTGGGCATGGAGCCCCTAGTAGTTGTCAATCATAAGACATACGAAACCGCTCAATCCAGTGCTGCTATTTCGTTAGCAAAGGCTATTTTTGCTGCACAGAAATCTGGCGTACAAATGGTGTCAGTAGTCTCATCTTTTGATCTATTTGCTGTTTCGAATAATGTCCAAGGATTGAGTGTCTGGACTCAGCATCTTGATCCAGTAGGTTTTGGTTCAAATACCGGTCATCTTTCTCCTTTCACAGCTATTTCCAATGGTGCTAGTGGCACTATCTTGAATCATTCAGAGTGTCGTGTTTCATTTAATCATGTGAAATCTGTTTTGGAAATGTTGCCTAGAGATTTCACTACATGTATTTGTGCGGCTACAGTGGAAGAGGCATCTGCATTAGCCGCCTTAAATCCTGATTTTATTGCTATTGAACCTCCTGAATTGATTGGTGGAGATATTAGCGTCACCACTGCTGACCCAGGAATTGTTTCAAACACTGTTGAAGCAGTTCGATTGGCTAATCCTGATGTCCGAGTCTTATGCGGAGCTGGAGTAAAAACTGGAGAAGACGTAGAAATGGCACTTCAGTTAGGTGCCCATGGAGTTTTGTTAGCCAGTGGAGTAACTAAGGCAGAAGATCCTACTGCAGTATTACAAGATTTGATATCTTCATTATAAAATTAGAAAATACCATCATTATTCGTACCTAGGTATGAACCCCATGAAATTGAATTTGGAGAATCTACTCCTAAACTCCAACGTATTATACTGCAACTGGCTCCAGAATACCCTGAAGTATCTGTGGCAATAAG
>DAPV01000029.1:0-21493 GCA_002502625.1 Euryarchaeota archaeon UBA125 | reverse complement strand
GGGATAGAGTGCATGAGTCTAAGATTTCGATATCATGGTAAAATGAAAATTCTCCTGTATTTTCAAACATCTGTCCTCCTCCTCTAATCATCAAGATTTCATCTCGGCCGTCTCCATTCATATCTGCTGCAAGAGGACTGGTGAATCCAGAATGGCTTGAATCATTCTTCCAAATCACCTCTCCAGTTCCTCCGTCAATCATCAAACTTGTAGATGCGAAATAATCAGGGAAAGCACCGATTACAAAATGAACGAAAACATCAGGAATTGCATCATCTGTAAAATATCCAATAGCAGGCGAAGCATATGATTCAATATCTGGTGAATTTCCATCAAAAGCATGATCTCTTACCTCTATTGTCCAAATGTTGCTGTAATTCCTACCGTCAATAGCTACTACTCTTCCATCAAATGTAGGTGCGACAATATCAAGAATACCGTCATTTGTAATATCAACAATTACTGGAGGTGCCATTACTCCTTTTTCTACTCCTTCTTTAGGCTCAATTAGTCTGATTGAATTAGATATATCTCCCGATTCTATGGCTTGTATAGAAGTTAACCATAGGCTCCCGCTGAAAGTTTCTCCACCTGTGCCATAGATGATTTCGATTTCCATTTCTGGATGTGGTTGGTATACTATCGGTGACATGTATGTTTCTTTGTTATCGGGAGTTGGAGCATAGGATAGAATTTGACCAGTAGCACCTGATATAATCATCATGAAACCATTGGAACGAGGTTCTCCTGGTCCTTTAGAGGGATCTCCTCCATTGGATGTCAACCAAT
Organism: Euryarchaeota archaeon UBA125; assembly: GCA_002502625.1. Lineage (GTDB taxonomy): Archaea > Thermoplasmatota > Poseidoniia > Poseidoniales > Thalassarchaeaceae > MGIIb-N2. The sequence continues at coordinate 20,704 of DAPV01000029.1, read as the reverse complement.
CTTCAATTCCATCACCATTTCTATCTGGAATAAATTGTCCAGTGTAGAATTGGAACCATTCAATTGAATCATTATTTGTTCCATAGTTTGCCTCATCAAATGTCCAAATTGTTTCGCCTGAAACTCCATCTACTGCCAAAAGTTGATGACTTCTACCTCCAAGAATAACATCCTCGCGACCATCTTTATTCAAGTCCTTGAACTGAGCAGTAGCAAAGAGTTCAGCATTTGCATTTGATTGCCACAAATGAGAACCATTTTCTCCATCTAAGGCTATTACTGCACCTACCTCTTGCTCTTCTATCCCCATTCCATTAACTACATCTAATATTCCATCATTGTTGAGATCTACAAGATTAGGAGAAGAGAAAATTCGGAATGAACCATTTGCATTCCATTCTTGATTTAGAATTGGGGGGGAATATTCGATTGTTGGGTCACATGTGCGGTCTTGAGCGCATTCCGACCCCTCAGGACACGGAGGTGAAGGTGGGATTGGAAGATCAGGAACAGTTCTTTCTTCTGTTTGTTGTTCTAGAATTGGTTCCGGGGCTAGAGCAATAATTAGAATCAATATAACTGAAACAACCAACCATGCAGAGGTACTTCTCATGTTTATCGGCTAGAGTATTTCCCTTTATCGATGTCTGTATTTTTCCATTTCAAGAGTTCATCCTAAACGAGCCATGAGTTGACCAAGTATTAGGTAAAGGAGAATCCAAATTCCTAGAACCATAGATGTAGCTCCCCATAGTCTAGGTCTCGCTCCGGCACTAAAACGACCCAAACTGATAGAAATATTTCCTGCAATTCCAGCAATTGCTCTCAATGTCAGACCAATGATTCCAGCTATGCATAAGTGGAAAATCAGTGAAGTTATTCCGATTAATAATCCAAATAATCCTGTCCAAATAGGAGCAGCAACCGTTTGAGGGATTAGTAGTGGATATACAATCCATGAAATCCATGCAAACCAGAATCCTATAGACGCATCTTCGGAAAATGTATCAAAGTCTCTCCATTGTTGGTAATTTTCCGGTAATTTAGAATGAATTCTTTTTGTGATCCAATTTACTTCTAAGACACTACCTTTTCGAAGCATTTGTATTGAGCTTGAAATCATCCAAAATGCCAGAATAATTTCAATGTATGGCCACATACTTCCTCTTAGAATGAGTGCGAAAATTGACATTGGTAGCGCCAATATGCCGAAACCAATAGCATTTGCACCCATCGTTCCCAATATTCCTGCACCTGGAATCATTACAGTTTCTGGTGGTTCTACCCTGTTTCTGGGAAGTGAAAGAAGTATTAGTGGTAGGATAGCCCCAGCGCCAATGAATACTCCTAAGAAAAGGTCAATTGCACTTCTTCCAGAACCTACTCCTGCTGAATCAACCATTTCAACGATGGAGTCACTTCCTACTGAACCTGGAACCCATTCAGATACGAATCCTGCCTTATCGATAATGAGGATGGAGTCAGTAGCACCACTTGGGAATTGAGAAGCAATGCCTGCCCCCTTTTCATCCAATAATATTGGCCAAGTCCCATTTACGTTTGATGCATGTTCATCAATGTCTATGGCTCTAACATCTTCTCCAGTAGCAAGTTGCGCAAAAGCAATAGAATCTGTTGTTTCAATGGAATTGAGAAAATCTTTTCTTTGTTGTTCTGCATTAGGTGAATCAGTTTCAAAGATTCCTAGAACTAATGCGTCATTTCCTTCTAGAAGGTCATTAATGCTGTAAGATGTTCCTGAGTGACTCAAAAGATTAAATCCAGGCGCCGCGGATTCATCTCTTACTTCTCCAATATCGATTTCAGGTAGGCTTGCAGCAGGGATCATTACTGCTAATCCCATTATCAACAGAACAACATATGCTGGGAGTGGTAATGGGCCAATCCTTAGGGAAGAACCCAACCATACTAAGGTAGTAATCGGGACTAGAGCTACAAGATATCCGACTCTACCTAGCGATGCTTCAGGTTCTTCAACCATGAAACGATGAACGATAACCATATGGCAATCTTCATTTGGATCTAAATCGGATAAAGACATACAGATATCTATCATGTGAATTCCGGGTTCAAGTGTTCCATTTACTGACCATACCCAAACAGTTTGATTTCCCTCGCCAACTCGTGTACTATGTGGTGTTTCAAAATGACTTAATCGTTGTTCTTCTTGCCAATTTCCATGAACGGTTTCCGGCCATGAATTATATGTTCCAGCAACTTCAACAACTGTTTTGGTAATTGTTTCATCTCCCCAAACAGTGCCTGGGATGAATTCAACTCTGGCGGCTTTATTCTGGTCTACCTTAGCCTCAATAGAAGGGGAGAATAATACTCCATCCAATTCTATTCTTGATGCAGTATCGTATCTATCAAAATATAATCCTCCTCCAATTACACAATTATGTTCCACTGATATTTCTAAAGTGATTACATCTCCTTGACTTAATGTGAAATTAAGATTCCATGCAGATGTTGTAAATTCAAACGGAGCAGTCCAATCAAATTCAAGAGCCTCTCTATTTGTTTGATTTTGAAATACTTCTGCTCCCCCAGCTAATACACGAACTGTAAATTGTGTTTCGGCATCTGCAGGAGTTCCTGGAAGTGGATTTGTTAATCGGCAAGTACTTCCTTCGACATCTAGTCCTGCAAAAATACGTACAGTAATGTTTCCTTCGAATCTAGTAGCATGATCGACAGGTGGGGAATTAACAGTAACTAATTGGCTACTTAATCGGTTAAAATCAATTTGAGGAGGTTCTCCTGAATCTATTGGGTAAATTAGATCCAATGAACTTTCATTATTCAGGAAAAGATTGTGAGGAGTCGGGAAGAAAATCGACGTCCCTTCACCTTCAGGAATCTCGCTTGTGGAAGGTTCTGCGAGGCTTGTTCCGGTGCAAAGAAATAGTAAAATGAAGCCAATTAAGATTGGACCCTTGACATGCCTCTGGCCCCGGTCCATGTATCGATGTGATGTCAGGGGTTGTTCAAACCGTCGATTATCAAGTTAGACTAGGCCAAGAAGTAGGTAAGTAGCTCCAGCGCCAAAAGCAATGGAGATTAGATTCACTTGTCCTTTCGTCATTAGCCCTCTATTTTCGAATAAAGCACCTAAGATTGAATCAATTTGACATCCAGTCCAACCCATGAGTGAAACAACACAGAAAACGCGTACAATGTCTGTATCAAATCCTTCACTGAATGTTGTGAACAGAATACATCCTAAGAATGTGATTAGTAGAGACCCACCGGCTGCAGCCAATTGACCTGTCGGAGACGTCCCTCCATTTGTTCCTGCAGCAACATGCTTACCTGATATTATCATACGCACTCTGGGGTCTAATACACCAAATTCTGATGCTAATGTATCTGCTGATGCAACAGCAACTGCTGCTAGGAATGGTGCAGCCCAAATTATTGAATCAGAAGAAAGCCAAGCTAACATAGAAACTAATGCTGGAGCTCCACCGTTAGCGATCACATTTGTCCAGTTTCTCGCTCCTTCTCGTGCTTCAGCCAATCCCATTGCATCTTTTTCCTCATATGACCACCGAGTAGCAAATGAACCCGCAACAAGAAATATCAGTAATATTGCAAGCCATGTCCAATGCCCCCCAATGCCTACAATAATTCCAATTATTCCCGCGGCAATAATTCCACTAGTGTCTAGAAAACGTTTGACTGCTGCAATGATTCCAAGTGCTAAAACTAAGCCAAAGGTAATGGCAACATTAGGTTCAGCCAGAGAATCTAACATGTTATTCAACCCAATTCGGATATTAATGACCAATGAAGTCATCGCCTAAATTTATCTAAATAAGTTAGAATATATGTTTTTCATCATCTTCGGCAACCCCATTGAGCATCATATTTCCAATCCCTAAAACTGATATTACCATTACTATACTAGCAATTAATGAGGCGATAATCGATATTCCTTCGCTTTGTGTTAATATAATGGAAAACCATGCCACACCAACCGCAGTTCCATTCCACAATGCATGACCCAAAATAGCAGTAATTAGAGCAAATGATACATTAGATGGTGGGCGAATACCTCTCCCCTTATCTTGCATTTTTGGTACTAATTCATTATTGGATAAAGTAAACCAGTCATGAGGCTGTTCATTAATTGGAGTTAGTGTTGCTCTGTTTGTTGAAATTGTATTGTTGGTGATTTCATTTCCTGTATTTGGGTCAAATAATTTCCAAACCTGAATCTTTTCTTTATCCTCGTTAGGCATTAATTTTTGATTATTTTTTGAGGCTAGAACTCCTATAGAAAAACCAGTAATGCCTGTCCAGAGAGCGTGTCCTGGAATTGATCCAATACCACGTATAAGAGAAGTAAGGGCGAATCCAGTAAATCCTTCACCAAATGAAATCAGTATGTATTGTAAATTCTCTATTAGAGCAAACCCTAATCCGACGGTAAATCCAATTTGAAAACCTCGCTTTCCACTATTCATTGATCCATAAAAAACTGCTACAGCAATACCTTTGCAGATTTCTTCACCCAATGGGGCGCTAATAATCGCAGACCAACTCATTAGTGCTTCTTGGGTCATTTCTATTCCTAGACTTTGAATGATGCCAGGAAATAAGTATGAATTAATTAGAATAGCAGGGAATGCCGACATCATCCCTAGAAATAACCATGTTTCTGCATCACGTTCTCTTGTTAACAAACCCAACCTTTCCCGAGATATTGCCCACCATCCCATTACTGGAATTGAAAATCCTAGAATAAAAAATGGGATTCCAATGCCTACTGCAACAATAAGCATTATTGCACCTCCTATTTCTAACCAAAGTGCGATAGAAATGAGTATCGAAGTCGAAATAAGAGCAAAAAAGATACTCCAGATTTTTCTAGATGAAGGGATGTCGAGTGCAGAAGAATCGCGGATTAAGTGTCTAGAAAATGAAGTGGGCATAGGAGTCCATAGCGTTTGATTTTCAGATATAACGTGGTAATTACTTCCTTCAAGATCGGGAGTTGCGATTCTAATATCCATTATTTTTGGGCGTTGAATAAATACAATAGTAGCTATGAAAGGAAGACCAAACAGTCCTCCAAAGAATGCTAACCATGGATCTCCTTCAAGTAAGCCGATTACTCCTAGAACAAGAAATTGAACCATCATGAAAGAGAGAATAACGATACCTAGAGTTCTTCCATATACTTTCCAAGGAGAGGAAATTCTGCCTATGGGTAATTCATCCTTGGGTCGAGTAACTTTTGTTTGAGGCATGGGTAGGTATGTTCGTCCATCTGGGCCGATTATGCTCTGCATGCAATCCCTCTGGTGCCGCTCAGTTCGCCCATCAATCCGTCAGGCTGAGGACATTCATCATTGCGGCGTTCTTCCGTACATGAGACGGATTAATTTCTCTTTGGTCTCAAAAGGATAATTTCTTCAAGTTATTAATTTATCACTTTGAACATTTTAATCTCTATTTATTGAGCATTTGAACATTATTTTGAATAAATATTGAATTTTTAAGAATTAATATTGCGAATAATTGATAGGCTTATTTTTTACCCGTTTCTTCTATGAGCGAACCTAGCAAACTTGAGTACATTTGGTTAGATGGATACGAACCTACACAGAATCTGCGTAGCAAGACCATGGTAAGGAAAGATTTCGGCGGGACAGTTGAAGAATGTCCAGTATGGATGTTTGATGGTTCCTCTACTCGACAAGCTGATGGTAGTGCTTCTGATTGTTTACTTCAACCTGTCAATATTTTCCCTGATCCTCAGCGAAACAATGGTTTTTTGGTAATGTGCGAAGTAATGAATCCAGATGGAACTCCACACGAAAGTAACGGGAGAGCCACGATAGATGATGACGATAATGACTTTTGGTTCGGATATGAGCAAGAATACTTCATTATGGATGTAGAAACTCAGTTACCTCTCGGTTTCCCTGTAGGAGGTTATCCTGGTCCTCAGGGCCTGTATTATTGCTCAGTAGGTGGGAAGAACACCCATGGGCGTTCCCTAGTAGAAGAGCATGCTGATTTGTGCCTTCTTGCCGGCATTAATTTTGAAGGAATTAATCAAGAAGTAGCTTGTGGGCAGTGGGAATTCCAAATATTTGCTAAGGGTGCAAAGCAGGCTGGAGATGAACTCTGGGTTGCTAGGTATATGCTAGATCGCTTGACAGAGAGTTATGGATACTACATTGAATACCATCCCAAGCCGATCAAGGGCGATTGGAATGGTTCAGGAATGCATGCTAATTTCTCAAACGGTGCCATGAGAGATAAAGGAGGGAAAGAATTGTTCGATAGCATCTGTGAAGCGTTCGGTCAAAACATCGAGAAGCACATGTCAGTATATGGTGCTTACAATGATGAGCGATTGACGGGTCTTCATGAGACTCAATCTATTGATGAATTCTCATACGGGGTATCGGATCGTGGTGCTTCTATACGTGTTCCTGCATCTGTGCCAAACGATGGATGGGTAGGCCGTTTAGAGGATCGCCGCCCTGCTTCGAACGGTGACCCCTACAAGATTGGTGCAGTGATTATATCAACGACAAAATCAGTAAATTGAAAAAATAGTTGATAAATTGCGCTATTGTTTAGAAATTTGACCAATATTCGTTTGATTGGATGGTGGACGTGCCGAGATTTGAACTCGGGGCCTCTTCCATGCCAAGGAAGCGCGCTTCCAAGCTGCGCCACACGCCCAATGAATAGTCGAGTAGCGAACTCGATTTAAGGGTGCTCGGCGTGACATGTAACTATGGAGGGGGGGCCTGGCCGTGACAAACCAGTGATTCGTCCTGTAAGTGTTGAAGTTGATGAAACATCAAACCAAGTTCCTGATCATCTTCCTTGGATTCAAAAAATCAGAGCTATTGTTGACCCTTCCGAAGCTCCATTTCTACAAGGTTTAGGAAGATGGTTGAGTGTAACTTGGTCATCTTCTAATTCTGATTTACTTGGCGTAACTAGATTTGAATTAGATCCTAATGAACTGATGCGTAGAAGGAGAATGAAAGCTCCTTCTGGGCCTGTTGAAATTCGGTTACATCCAATCTTAGTAGACGATCAAGCGCTCCTTGAGCATACCTTTGTCCATGAGTTGTTGCATGCTGCAGGTCTGACCACTCATAATTTACGACATTCTGAATTGACAGATACATTGGCACCTGCACCGAGTTTGTCGAATTCTCCTGTTCTTCAAAGACTACGTTCAGCTGTTATTGATGGGCAGCACGTTCAACAATGGAAATGCAATAGTTGTAATTACCTTTGGAAAAGAAGCACAGTTTCTCGTCCCAAACGTTGTCCAAAATGTGCAAGAGCAGAAGTAATTCCGTTCAATGAGTAGTTACAATCATCACCCTGTGATTTTTGGATTGGCTTGAAGGGAGTGAATTTGTGACGTCTACATCAGAAGATAGTACTGTTCTATCTTATTTTCTGGTAATTTCAATCTTAGTGTTTTCACTCGTTATTTACTTTCTTTTTTCGCAAACAGGACCCGATTTCGATTCCGTTCAAGTACACGGAAATGGGGGTTTATTTACAGTTATACTTACGCTTTTTCGGTTAGCATGTGCTTATCTTGTAATACATACAACTATTTTCTGGATGGTGAAAAATCCAGTTCCAGGGATAATGACTCCTTTATATCGTGAAGATTCTCAATCTCGCTCACATCGTTCGAAAGGTTTTGAAAGATTAGTTCCCTTTAGTTCTTGGACAATGATAATTTTTGGAATTGCAATGTTATGGAATGGAATTTCTTCGGCTTGGGTATTATTTTACTCTCCTCCATCTGAATTTATTCTGCATATTGGAACTGCAATTTATGCTACAGCATTTAGTAGCGCTGTATTAACTGCTACAATTATTCGTTACGTTATTCTCCCTGCTCAGATGAAAAGAGGAGAAGATATCTATCACATGTTTTTACCTCATGAACAAGTGATGCACAATTGGGCGTTGATTCTACTTTCTTGTGAACTTGTTCTAGGTACCATGTCTATTCGCTTACCAATGATTGCGTTAGGATTGACGTATGGAGCATTGTACCTAATATTTGCAGAATATTGGGCGAGATTTGGAGGAGGTTATTACGTATACCAATTTATTGATCCTCGACCTAAAGAAGGTCCCTTTTTACTCGTAGGTTTGATGGTAGTTTGCTTAATTTCATTTTTTGTTGGATTATTCATCTCATACATCAAAGAATCAAGTACGGCACTTGCTTTAGGATTAGTAATCATATTGATTTCTTTGTCTACTCGATTTGGTACACCTGCAGAATATGTCCCAACAATGGATAGAGTTGATTGAGTTCAGTTCAAATGCTGCCGCGCATCCGGTGAGTTAGGGCGATTGGTGTAGTCTGGATATCATGGTGGCCTTCTAAGCCGCTGACACGGGTTCGAATCCTGTATTGCCCACCACATGCAGTAGCGAGGAGTTTTAATCATGCGATCGATATCAGAATTCAAATACCCTCGATTCTAATGGGAATTCATGGAGTTTGAATTAGTTTACATCTTTGTAGGTTTATTCCTCGGCATTGGAATAGGTTGGCTCGTAGCTAAAAGCCGTATTGGAACAGAATTAGTCGAGATTAAAGCACATGCTGCGGCTAGAGAGTTAGCGTTTGAAGAAAAATCCGAACTTCTTTCAGCACAAATGGAAAATGTAGCTACTAGGGTTTCTCAACAGAATTCTGAAACTTTTCTTCAATTAGCAGAAGAAAGATTGGGTAAAGTGAGTACTTCTGCAGAAAAAGATCATGAAGCAAGAAAGAAAGAGATGGAGGAACTAATCAAGCCAATGACTGAATCTCTTTCCAATTTAGATAAAATTTCTCAAGACATGGAAAAAGAACGTGCTGCTGCGTATCAAGGTATGAAAAGACATATGGAACTACTTGAGCAGAATACTGACCGCCTTGGTAAGGAAGCAAATGCTTTGTCTACTGCTCTCAGAAAGAGCTCGAGCGTTCGAGGAGATTGGGGCGAAGTTGCATTAAGAAATTTGTTAGAAATGGCAGGGATGACAAAGAATACTGACTTTTTCGAACAGAAAGGGGATGAGCAAGGAAAGAGGCCTGATTTTGTTGTAAATCTTCCAGGAAAAGGGGCAATTCCAATTGATGCAAAGACTACTGCCAAACATTACTTAGAATCTTTAGATGAAGAAGATCCTGATGCACGTTCTGCTAAGATATCTCTACATGCGAAGTCTATGAGGTCTCGCGTTATCGAACTCACTCGTAAGGATTACCTTTCAGGTGTAAGCGGTAAAGCTGAATTTGTAGTAATGTTTGTCCCTTCAGAAGCTTTGATTTCATCTGCTTTTGAAGTAGATCCATCACTACATTCTGATGCTATGGATAGGGGGGTAATTATTGCTGGTCCCGCTTCGATGATTGCTTTATTGAAGACTGCAGCATTATATTGGCAACAAGTTAGATTTTCTGAAGAGGCGGCTCAAGTAGTGGCAGTATCTCAGGAATTTTGCAAAAGAATGGCAACATGGAGCGAACATTTTGCAGAAGTTGGTAAGCGTCTAAATAAAGCAACTGAGTTTTACAATAAAGCCGTTGGCTCATGGGATCGAAACGTTCTCCCTCATGGAAAGAAACTTGAAGAATTAGACATTAATACAAATCAAACTAAGACGTTAATTGAGCCTGAGTCTATTACTGAAGAATTACGATTACCTTCGGTTGTATCCTTCAAAGATGAGGAAGAATGAGAATTTCTGACTCAAATCTTCTCCGTAGCGCTGATATACGGGAGGCAAGTCGGGAAGTCGCATGAAGCGCGGATCACGAGCCTGGAAGAAGCGAGGCAATCAGCGCTGGAAGTGGCGTAAGAAGAAGCTCAGAAGGAGAAAGCGCGCCCGTCGACAAGCCCGTCAGTAACCGTTGAAATCAAATACGGCCAGTTCTTCGTAGGGTTGCCTTAACGGGGGTATAGTATAACCTGGCAGTACCGCGGGCTCCAAATGCCCATGCAATTTGTAATTGCACATAAGAAGCGGAAGACACCCGCTGATCTGGGTTCAAATCCCAGTGCCCCCACCATCTTACTGTTCTGATAAGATAATACACCATTCCTTCAACGACTGACTATGGTCAAGGAGATTATCTATGTCGATATGGATGGTGTGTTGGTAGATTTCCCTTCTTCAATGGATGATCTAGTTCCTTCTGTAAGAGATAAATGTAAATCATGGGTTGAAGAAGATCCAGTAAACAATGACTGGACAGATTTTGATGGATTGTTTGTATCTTTACTTCCCAAAGAAGGGATTCAAGAAGCGATAGAACGTTTAGAAGTTAGATTTCAAGTATATCTCCTTTCAACAGCTCCGTGGAAGAATCATTCTTCGCTTTCTGACAAAAGACGTTGGATAGCCCAACACCTTCCTAATTTACCTGAAAAACGTTTGATTTTGAGCCATCGTAAAGATCTCAATAGGGGTAGATACCTAATTGATGATAGACCTGCAAATGGAACAGTAATAGATTCGTCTAGAGGTATTTCAAAGGCATTTGGCGATTATGAAAATCAAGAATGGATTCATTTTGGATGTTCTATATGTGAATATGGAGGCACTCCAAAACTAAATTGGGAAGAAGTATTACAATATCTAAATTGTTAAAATTTGTCGAGAGGTTCATCACCCTTGCCTCAATCGCAACAATATGAAGCGTTCATTCTACCCTGCAGTTTGCATGGTTGTTTTGTTGTTATTTCCAATGATTGGGAGTCTTTCATGTCCTCCAAAATACTTGTTAGTAGAGGGTTCTAATGTTCAATTTACTCAATCAGATTGGACATCTGAAATTCCTATTCAAATGGAATCTGATTGGGTTGAATTACCTTGGTGGGAACGTACTTCTTTAGATTCTAATCAAAATAGTATCCACGATTCCCTCGAAGGTCAAATAGGAGTCATTTGGGTTGGTCTTTCATACAGTCGTGCAATTAATTCTGAAGATATTTCTTCGATAATATCGATGGGTATTGAGCCAAAAATTCAGATTCCTGCTGTTAATGCAGTTCTTTTGGGTGCAATTGATTCTAGTCATCTGATTGAGCTTTCTAATCTTGAAGGAGTAGTGATGGTAGAAGAATATGGTACACTCAGATTTTATGGAGATATTCAGACTCCTGCAGTAAAGGCAAGTTCTTCTGATGTGTATCCCGAAGGAGCTTGGAATCTGAGTGTTTCTGGTGCTGGAATAAATATTGCATTGACTGATACAGGCGTAGATAGTGAACATCCTGGATTAGTTGGGAAACATGTAGCTGGTTATGATGCTGTATGTTTCGTCCACTCAGATCCCACTTGTATTCTTGCAGGAGGAAGGCAAACTGATGGTTCATTCGATCCCGATGATGGTAATCAACATGGAACTGCTTGTATGGGTATGGCAGCAGCCACTGGAATAGATGCAGATGGTTCTCAATCAGAATTCTATGGTTCTGCTCCAAATTCAACTCTTGTTGATGTTAGAATTGGAACGGATGTGGGGGCAGGTCCCTTTGAAAACTATCTTCTTGAACAAGAATTCTATGAATCTGCAATGAATGGTATCCAGTGGATTATTGATAACAAGGATACTGCTTGGCCTGGGGTAAATGAGTCATTAAGTGGTATAGATATTATTTCTCTTTCTTGGGGGATTACCAGTCACGAAGGAGGAGGTAGTGATGGGGAAGATATGCACAGTAGGATTCTGAATGAAGCAACATTAGCGGGTGTGACTGTAAGTGTCGCTGCTGGCAATGATGGACCCGATAATGAAGGACTTTCAGGAATGGGTTCGAGTAGTCTTTCCATTACTGTTGGAGCAACAGACGATCAAAACACAATCGATAGAACTGATGATACTGTTGCTGGATACTCCAGTAGAGGGCCTCGAAGTGATAATGGAGATGGTAACCCGATTAATGAATTGAAACCAGATATCTCCGCTCCTGGTTCGAATATTATTCAAGCAGAGGGGTGCGTTTCAAGCGGAGGATGTAACAACAACATTCCAGGTCAAGATGCATCTGATAATACCTATACAGGTAGAGGAAGTGGCACCTCGTACGCTACTCCTGCCGTAACTGGTGTAATTGCATTAGTAATGGAAGCAAATCCAGATTTAGACCCATTACAGATACGCGAGGTTTTGAAACAAACCGCTGAGCGAAGGGGAGAAGCGACTCAACCCGATGTAGACCCATATTGGAATCGTGATTTTGGCTGGGGGATGGTAGATGCAAGGGCTGCAGTGGAATTAGCATTCCACTTAGCAGATACTAATCAGAGTAATGATATCGATTGGACTGTGCAAAATCATCTTCTCAATGTTTCTCAAGAAGGTGTGGTGACAATAATAATTGGTCATTCCTGGGGGATTGAAGGTTCGATTGATAGTGTCCAATTTCGAGTTGATAATGGGGACTGGTTTGAGACAATGTACGAAGTTTCTCCATCTGATTTAGGTGCTTTGACACCGTTTAATTGGACATTAGCTTTGGATCGTTCTAGTCTTTCTTCTGGAGAACATTTAGTAGAAATCAGAGCCCTATCTTCATCTGGAAATTCATTGCCTGTCATCGTTTCTATAGATGGAGAAGGTTCGGGTAATTCAGCCGCTGGAATATCTGCTTACCTTTCTTCAATTGCTGTTGTTTTGTTTTTCGCAATTGCTGCTGGTTCAGTAATTTTACTCAGTAAGAGAGGGCAAGATGAAGATAATGAAATTCTAGATGCAGAAATAGTTCCTGCTCTCAATTTAGATTCTCTTACAGTTACGGAATTGAAGGAGATTTGCATCAAGGAAGGCCTTTCTCGCTCAGGTAATAAATCAGAATTAATCGAACGTCTTCAATCTCAACCTAAATCTCGCTAGTTGGGCTTCATAACCAATATCGGTATCCGCCATCATGGATGAGTACTCTGAACGGGTTCTCGCCATTCAACCAACAGGCGTCAGAAAGATGTTTGATATGGCTGGAGATGACGTAATTTCGTTTGGTTTAGGGGAGCCAGATTTCCAACCTCCTAAAGTTGCTATTGATGCTATGCACCAGGCAATGCTATCAGGTCATAACAAGTATACTACTACGGCAGGTTTGCCGGTTCTAAGGCAGAAAATAGCCGAATCTCTTAGTCATCTTGAACCCGAAATGGGTGAAGAAAATGTGTGCATGACAATGAGTGGAACTAATGCATTACTCAATTGCTTCCTGACACTTGTTAACCCTGGATCAAATGTTTTGCTTCCTGAACCATATTTCCCACTATACGGTCCTGATGTATTAATCGCAGGCGGTGAAGCCAAGTATTATCCTTGTTTATTTGAGAATGAGTTTGTACCTACTATTGAATCACTTGAATCTCTAGTCGATGATAAAACCGTGGCTATTCTATACAATTTTCCTAGTAATCCTACTGGGGCTACATTAACTGCAGAGCAGAGAGATGATCTTCTTGACTTCGCAAAAAGACATCAATTATGGATAATTACTGATGAGGTATACGATCGTATTGTGTATGATGTGGAACATGTTTCATTTTTGGGAACAGGGTATAATCGTACATTAATGATAAATTCATTTTCCAAGACATTTGCAATGACTGGGTGGAGAATTGGCTATATTTGTTCACCAAATAATGAAGCTATGTCTCAGATTATCAAGATGCAATATTACATCACAGCATGTAGTAATGATGCGATGCAATATGCCGTATTGACTGCATTTGATGAGGCGTCGACGTATCCTGAAGAGATGGCAAAAGAATTCCAATCTCGTAGAGATTTAATATGTTCTAGGTTGAATTCTATGCCTGGAGTTTCTTGCCATATCCCAAAGGGTGCTTTCTATGTGTTTCCAAAGGTAGAAGTTCCCGGCATGAATTCTCAAGAACTTGCTATTGAATTACTAAAAGGAGGAGTATTAAGTTCTCCAGGTTCTGCCTTTGGAGAAAGTGGAGAGGGTCATCTAAGATTTGCTTATACTGTTTCAAGAGAAGACATTTCACTTGGGATGGATAAGGTTGAATCTGTTCTGAAACGACTTCGTGGCGATTGAAATGTCCTTACTTTCTGAAATCATTCGTCTCGTAGTTTCTATATTGGTTGCTTGGTTGATTACTCGTTTGCCATTAGTAGTTCTACCTAGGATTTCAATTCGTCCACTCGAATTGATTGACCACCCCGATGATCCAGAAATTAATGAAACTCTAATTTTACAGATTCTTAGAGTTAGAAGAGCTTACTGGGCTTCAATCCCTTTCGGTATGATACCTTTGATTTTGGGTATCTTGATGATTATCCAGTCACCATCATCTGTTGGTTTTGGACTAATTATTGGTTCATCTTGGGTGATTCTTAGCCGCTTGGTGCCATTTGATTTGGATCATTTATCTCGTTTCCCATATTCAATGAATTTAGTCCATGAATTAAATCGAATTAGAATTGAGAAATATCCTTGTTGTAAAATTCCGAAACCAGTATGGTCTCTTGATGCAGTAAAATGCTCAGAGTGCGGCCATGTTCTGTTGAATCATCCTAGACCTGATTTAGGCAGAAAAAGAAGCGATGGGATTCTATTCGGGGCGTTAAGAATAATGATTCTTGACGGACATGCTTTCACTGAACCGAATTCAGAGATATCATTGGAAGAAGAGTAACTATTCCTTTTTCTTAGATCGTGCCTCTAATCTTTCCGCAACCTGTGAAGCCACCCATCCCGAAATACCTCCTGTTGGTGTAGAATCAATAATCTCCATTCGAGATTCATTTTCGTTATCTTCTATGATTTCTTTCGTTGAGGTACTTTGTAAACTACTGAATGGTTGAATTTGTTCAATATTTTCCTCTTTCTTGGTGGGATTCATTTCAATCAATTTGCTCGCAGGGTCTTGCATCCATCTTGGCACTACAATTGCTCCTCCTCCAAGGACCGTTATGGTAGTGAATGTTGCAATAGGCAAAACAGAAAGCGCGACTAGCATGTCGATAAATGATGATTCAGGAACAGTGACTTCAACTGGAAGAAATGATTCAATCAAGGTTTTCTCAACAGCTAATGATTGCCAGTTTGCCATGTCAATTCCCAACCAATTGAATGCTATTCCAATAACAAATCTGACCAACAACCAAAGAATCAGAACTGGAAGAGTCCAAGTTAGTTTGGTTACTTTCTCCATAACTACTCTAATCGTTGATGCAACTCCTACTAATCTAGCAGCATAGTGAGGATAAATTCTGAAACCGATTAATAATCCTGTAAAGTATATCAATAATCCATATTCTAAAAGGTGGCCTTCATCAATCCAATTTTCAGGAGTATATTGCATTGCTAACATGGGGACAATTACCAACGTAATCTGTAATGGTGCTGCCAGCATTTGAAGTCCTCCATGGACTTCTAATAATCCTCTTCTTTCGTTTTGTACTTCATAATGTACAATTCGTATCATTCTACCGAATGGACTAGTTCTAAGTCTCTCTCTTGCTGAATCAATAGCATCAGGGTCACGATACTTATCCATTAATCCGAATCTTGCCATCCACCCTCCACTGTTTGCTACAGATATAGGCATGAAACCTCCTGCAATCAAAGCTAGAATAAAAGAAATAATTCCATATGCAAGAGCTGCAGATAATATCCATGGAACTAGGTCTAATCTAATACTCAGGCTTGCAGTAGAGGTGTCAACATCGATGAGATAGGTTATTGCGAAAGCAAATGCGGGGGCAATGAGGACTTGTCCCCCGATAATCATGGTTAACCAGATCCGAGCGAAAAGGGATCTTCGTACTGCCACGATAGTGTACGCGTAAGTTACCCTCCTAATGCTTACTCATGTTGGATACAAAGATTATCCATTCGTTGAGTTTTTCTCTTTTTCCGAATCAGTGAAATTGCTCGCAAACGCCCCAACCTTATTACCGCGTCATTACTGCGTTGAATGTTGATTCCTATGGGACGAACTGGCGCTTTTCTCTTGACTATGACTTTGCTGTTTGTCTCTTTAATGCCATTTGCGTGCGGGCCTTCCTCTACGCTTGACGAAAATATGGAATTTGATACTTCAGGTAGGGCATTGGTTGATTTTGCTGCCACAGATGTTGCCTATGGGAATTCTACTGCGCCGGCTTCACAGTTCACTCAGCCTGATGGTAGTGTAGTGGATTACATGTTTGCTCGTCAAGTCATAGAATTATCATTTACATTCCAAAATGCCGGAACTAGTTTGACTCCTGCAAATGCTGTTTTAACTATGGAAGTATGGCATCCAATTGGTTTCGTAGTTAAATCCTGGACTGCTAATATTTCCATAGCCGGTGGCCAATCAACTATTGAAACAGTTGAATGGACTCCTGAAGCAGCTCATAGCCATCTCTCGGATGATGGCACTCTTTCTGGTGGTTACATTTTACGAGGTAGTGTGGATGCAGGGGTACTTGATGGGAATGATGCGAATGATGTGTATGATGAAAATATCATTGTAGCAATTTATCATGATAAGGTAGAGAATGCTCTATGTGGAGATACTGATGGTGATGGCTCTTATGATTGTCCTAACGCCTTGTCTGCTAATGTGCCAATGTGGATTGGAGCAGGATATGAAGTTGGAAATGACAATGCTGTGAAAGATGAGGGGCAATTCCAGATGGTTTCACCTACATCGAATTCTGCAGAAGGTAGCAAGCATTTGCAGATCGCCAAGGATACGGGAGTATACATCAGTAATCGACATGACCGTATGCGATGGGCATGGCTTACGAGTACTCAAAGTTGTGATGACCCTGGACACGGACTAGGATATGGTGAATTAGACGGAGTTCTTTCTCCAGTATACAATGTAAACATCTGTAAAATACAGATTAAAGGATTTGATTTTGTAAGTATACAAGCTCGAGTTCAGGCTTGGGGTACTATGGGCAACGGAGACGAAGTTCGTCTAGAAGCAGATACAAACATCGAACAACGTTATCTGAATCTTTCAGAAGCAAATATTGGAGCAACCTCTGGAATGTGGACTCCAGTTATTTGGAATATGACTGATGTATTCCCTAATCAGAACTACGCTTTTTCATTCTTGTTTGATTCTGATAATTCTGGGGCAACTCAAGGGATTCATGTTGATGACTTGATGTTGTTTGGAATTGAACGTGTAGATGACTACACTATCGATTTAGATTGTAATGATCCACTTGGAGGAGTCTACACCGTAATTCCTGCGGATCCATCTCCACCTTCCTTACAATGTACTATCACAAATAATGGATATCGGACAATAACTCCAAATCTGTATAGTATTGTTTCTAATTCTTCTTGGATGTCTCAATTCCCAATTAGAATTGAATCAACTGAACCTCTAGATCGCGACAATTTTGTTACAATAATGCCTATTGAGCCCGGAAATACATCTGAATTTTGGATCAACCTTTCAATTCCAGCAGGGTCTAATGTAGAGACAGTATCTTGGTCACTTTGGGTAAATGATTCTGTTAATGGATTGAACAAGGGAGCAAGAGTTCTGGATGTCACCGTTGATTCATCATATTCAGCCAACTTCAGGCAGAAGACGATTTCAAACCCTGCTATGACATTGCCTCCGTCGTCCACAGGAAATGTTACGATGACTCTTCAGAATACTGGAAATGAGCCTGCTTCTTGGAGTTTTGGAGCTTATTTTGATGATTCATTGTGGTCTCTTTCTGATTTAGAGTGGTTTGATTCTTCAGGTTCTCCTATTACTCAGATATCAGTGGATAAAGGTGGAACTGTAGAAGTTATTGCTCAACTTACTGCTCCTGTTCAGGCAACACCTGGTACTGTTGAAATTACTCTTTTGACAAATGCTGTTCCTCCTGCATCTGCCCAATCTACTTGGAAGATTTATGTCGATGTTCCGATAGTTACGGATTTAACGATGAGTGCTATTTCTAATGAGATTACGGTTCCTTCTAACGGACAAGCACAGCAAATAGAGATTGGATTTGTGAATAACGGAAATTCTGATGAAAATTATAATCTCAGTATTCTTGCAGATTTCAGATTACAAGCTTCCTTATCTTCTGTAGAGACTGGAGTTATGGATGCATTTGGAGGAGATACAGTCACTTATGTCCTTCTTCCTATGCCATTTGGTTTGCCTCCTGATGTCTATTTGATTGATGTTACAGCAACATCTCAGACTGATCCATCATACAGTGTTGTTCAACAAATTCGCCTTAATGTCCCTCCAACGTATGAAGTTGTAGTCGAGGATTTGGATATGAGTGGACAGACTTTCTCTGCCGGCGAATCTTGTAGAACAGGCCAATGGGAGGTACAAAATATCGGGAATATGGATGACCAATTCTCTATCGAGACTGGAGGTTCTGATTTAATTTCCGTTGAATTAAGAAATTCCAATGGACAAATTTTGAGTCCATCTCAAACACCAATGATATCTCCTGGTTCTTCATATAACGTTACTTTCTGTTATTCGTTCTTAGAGGGAACTTCTGGTTCTCAGACTCTTACACTTACTGCTACTTCCTTGAATTATGACGGTAGCGGTACTACTCCCTCTGATTCAGGTTCGGCAGTATTTGATGTAGGTACTCAGGGATGGGTGAATGTTCTCGGGCCAAATGCTCAAACTATTGAGAAAGTTAATCCTCCAACAATTTTGACTTTTGAGATTCATAATCGTCATCCTACAATGACTCAACAGATTAGACTGGATCTTGATTCAAATGAAATGACTGCGTACGGATTCAATCCTCGAATAAATGAATTAGATAGGGAATTCCAACTCGGTCCTGACCAAAGACGTACTGTCCAAATTGAGATAGATCCGTCTGAACTAGCTATGTCTAACTTAGACGAGGATTCTAAACTTCTAAATTTCACATTGGAAATTGATGCAGATCTAGATACTGTAGAATACGTTCAATCAGTTACATTTGTTAGAATTTCCTTGATTGATGAGGAAGCAAGTTCAGGTATTGCATGGGGTAGTATTGCGGCAATTTCTGCCTCAGTTGTTGTAATTATTGGTCTTATTGCAGTTTTATCCCAAGTAGTAATGGGGACTCGTGACATTGAAGATGAAGTATCTGATTTAGCCGAATATCAGAGCTCAATAGAAGAGAAGTATCGTTCTATTTCTCCCGCTCCTGAGATTGCAAACGCTCCTCCGATTGCCCCTGCTCCAGTAATGGAACCGGTCGCGACAACCCTGACTAGTCCAACTCCGTCGACAGGTCCACCACTCCCAGTAAGTGGTTTACCAGATGGTTGGACAATGGAGCAATGGGAGCATTATGGTCAACAATGGCTCGATCAGCAAGGGCTCTAACTCTCTAATCTACTCGTCCGTGGTATTAAGACGGCAGGCTCAGTCGGCCGACTCGCACCAAGGGGCTTAAGACAATGCAACAAACCGGTCAACAACCTATCTTCATACTAAAAGAAGGAACTACTCGGAGCCGTGGCCGCACCGCTCAGAGCAATAATATTGCAGCCGCTAAGGCAGTCGCAGATGCTGTTCGTACTACTTTAGGCCCGAAAGGAATGGACAAAATGCTTGTCGATTCAATGGGGGATGTAATTATCACAAATGATGGTGCTACGATTTTGAAAGAAATGGATATCGAACATCCTGCTGCTAAGATGATTATTGAAGTAGCAAAAACACAAGAGGCACATTGCTTCGATGGAACAACATCTGCAGTTGTTCTGGCTGGAGAATTACTGAAAAGGTCCGAAGATTTGATTGAGCAAAATGTCCATCCAACGATTATATGTGAAGGATTTAGGATTGCTGCAGAACGATGCCTTGAGTTGTTAGAATCTCATTCTATTGATGTCGATGAAGCAATGCTACATGAAGTTGCTAAGACGGCATTGACAGGAAAGAGTGCAGGATCAGTCAAAGCTTTCCTAGCAGAGATTTGTGTTCAAGCAGTAATCAAGGTTGCAATAGAAAACGATGGAGAGGTCATGGTCGATCTTGATGACGTAAAAGTAGAAAAGAAACAAGGCGGGTCGATTAAAGATAGTACATTAGTTGATGGTATTATTCTTGATAAGGAAAGAGTACATAGCGGAATGCCCCGTTCAGTAAACAACGCAAAAGTTGCATTAATCAATTCCGCAATAGAGGTCAAGAAGACTGAAGTTGATGCTAAGATTCAAATCACTGATCCAAATATGCTGGCACAATTTTTGGATGAAGAAGAAGGCTATCTGAAGGGATTAGTTGACAGTATTATTTCCTCAGGAGCAAATGTAGTAATTTGTCAAAAAGGAATTGATGATTTTGCCCAGCATTACATGTCTAAATCTGGAATCTTTGCAGTTCGTAGGGCTAAGAAGTCAGATATGGAGGCTCTTTCCAAGGCTACTGGTGGGAGAATTGTCACTAACATCGACGATCTTTCTGAAGAAGACCTAGGTCAGTGCTCTAAGGTAGAAGAGAGAAAAATCGGAGAATCAGATATGGTTTTCCTCACTGGTTGCGATGAAGCAAAAAGTGTCAGTGTACTTCTTAGAGGAGGTACAGACCATGTTGTTGATGAGATAAGAAGAGCTTTCGATGATGCAATTGGCGTGGTTAGTGTTGCACATGAGGATGGAGCAATTCTAACCGGAGGAGGCAGTGTTTTGGCAGCGTTAAG
>DAPV01000073.1 GCA_002502625.1 Euryarchaeota archaeon UBA125 | reverse complement strand
ATATCGATTTCTAATGGGTCAATATTTATCTTAGTTTGAGTTCCATCTGATTTTTCTGCCACGAAAGTCACAAGTGCAGTGCCATCTATTTCTCCAATATTTCTAACTTGGGCAGAGATGATTAAGCTCTGTTGAACTCCAGAACTACCTCTTCTTGAATATACTAACTCATCTTCAATAGTAAATTTAGCACCTAAAGTTTCTATTTCCCAAACTGCAAATGGACTCGAAGCGCTATTGAATGAGGAAGTAGAAGTAAATGTATTTCCTGCTCTATCTGAACCACTAATCCATATTTGTAGATCTAATTCTTCCATAAATGCGGTATTAGGAATATCTCCATTTATGCTGAATGTAGTTAATGTAGGGATAGCTTGTCCTGATAATGAAGTACCCATGACTTCAACACTAGTAGAACCGTAAGCAACGGTTCTACTCACATCATTTCGTTTGACTAGGGCCCAATTAAGAGAAATATCTTCACGATTAATCTCACCTTGTTCATTGATTGTCATTTCTACAGTAATATTTTGCAATCCGTCTATAGGTAGGGTTGCAGATGTTCTTGGTGCGACAATTTTGTTTGGTCGAGGTTCTTCACCATCAACTGTAATCCATCTTAATGTCAATGATGGGTCAGTTAGATCTCTGGATTGGGCGGGTAAATCAATCATTTCGAAAGAAAGTGGATGATCTCCAGATGAAGTGGGTGCTCTCAATTCAGTACTCCATAATCCTGAGGAATCAGTATTAATTTTTGTTTCTATTCCGTTGAAAATAACTGCAACAGTAAATGGTTCTGAAGGAGAAGTACCAGAGGCAGGGAATATGACAGTTCCATTCAATCCCATTAAGCCATTAGGTCTCATCCATGCTCCATCATCTGAGATAGTTCCTTCATATGGTTGTAGTAGAAGTGTTTCGCCATCAATAGCCAGATCTGGACTATATCTCCATCGTAAGTCAGGATAACTTCTCCATGCTGATTGTCCTGCATAATCAATGAGTTCTAACGTTGGTTCTCTTCTCAAATCATCTTCAACGGGCAATGACCATCCTAATTGGAATTCTATCTCCAAGATCGCATTGGTAGTAAACGGGGTTAGAGGTTCATTATTTTCTGAAAGCATTGAACAATCAAGGTATTCCAGATTCAAACTTTCAGAACTACAAGTTCTTGTTTTTCCATCCCAAATGATCGAAATAAGATCAGCCTGTGAATTCGATGCCAACTGCATTTCTCCAGTTTCAATATCTGCAAATCCATTAGGTTCAAACACAGGAATTCGAAGATGATAAGTTGTGCCTGGGTGAAGATATCCATTGACCGGTTCTAGGTATTCACCTTCCTCACTCAGTAACGGTGCTCCATCAGATTTTAATTGGTAAACGAAAAGAGTCTGCGATTCTCCAGGTCCACCTGCAGAAAGTAGACTATTTCCTGCGGGGTCGGCACCGATAAGATATCCATATACCAACGCACCATCAGGTGCTAATCTATCGTCTAAAACGATAGAATAGTTACCATTAGAATGTGATCTATTCCATGGGATGTCCATGGGACGTTCTCTGTATTCATCATTATCCGGAATTCCATCTCCATCCACATCGTCTTCCCATTCTCTCCATAGCATCATGGCAATATTAGAAGGAAGAACCGGCCTATCGAATATCTCAAATCGAAGAGTTTGTGCAGGATTTTGCACAAGATGATCGATTGGATTAATGTTCATTCCAACAACATCTGGTGAAATCGAATCAACAACGAATGTTCGATTTGTTGCAACAGAATATGTAACATCTGCGTCGTGTAGAGATTCAAGCCCAACTCTATATTCTACATCTCCAGTAGATGCCGGTGTTTGAATATCGAATCGAGCAGTACCATTTGAGAAAGTCGATGTATTAGCAATTTCTTGATTATTGAGATACAAAACTACCTTGGCATCGTCAGAACGTGGGGCTAAACTAGAATCGGTTCCTGGGAATCCTAATTCAACTAATACCGAAATATCGGCCTCTGATTTTAGATATGATTCTGATATTGGGATGGCGACATCAAGGTCGTTTAAGATACTCCAAGTTCTAATCATTATATCGTTTTCAATTCCTTCTCGTAGACCGATTCCAACCAATTGAATTTTCGGAATACTTCTTCTTCCGTCATCGAGAATAATTCTTGATTTCAATCGTACCTCTGGTTCATCATCCCAACTAGCATTTATTCTAAATCTAAGTGTCGAATTTATGTTGTCGCCATCTAAAGAATGTGTATATGGATCGGTTGGATGAAGGATAAGTAAGTCCCCTAAGAATTCTCCTGTTTGAGAAATTGAGTGAGTATTTTGAGTTAGATCCATTACAACTGTTGCAGAGTTATAAATTCCAGAAATATCTACCTGAACCTCAGCTGGGAAACCACTTGTTACAGTGTGTGTAGAATGAATTTCCATCCACTGATATGATGGGGCAATTGTTGTAGATATATTTCCAAATGACATTGAATTTGTGGTGAAGGATGAGCTTGATTCTAAGTCATCAATCGTTACAAAAATTGCTCCAGGTAGGTCAAATTGAATTGGAATAGGAACTAGTCTAGTAGCTCCTGATAATGGTGAATCCGGAATCGCGTCATTTATGGCTAACACAATGGCATTTCCAGGGTCAAAATTCAAACTAATACTTGGATTACTTCTAGCCTTAAGAGCAGAGATTGTAAATGATCCTTGGTCACTCTCAATCACTAAGTAAACTTGAGTATGAGGATGTTCCGAAGGTCCCGCAGTTCTAACACCGTTAGTCAATTCGGAATTCAATGAAGAAATTTCAGTCTGTTCTAGATTAATCATAGATACTTCAGATGGAGAAAGCGAGGATGATCCTTCAGCTACTGTTGTTCCTCCTGCAAGTATACTCCAATTAAATCCGGAGGGAGGTATATTTCCAGGGACTGCAGAGAACCCCATAGATTCAATCCCAGAAATTGGTAATTGAATTGGAATAGAGAGAGATGTAGATGCTGCAAAATTTATTGGTACGGACATGGCTCCATTTCCAAATCGATTTTGCCACCCTATTGGACCAATTGTGGAATCTTCTAGAGTCCATTCAGATTGTCCATCGTTGTTTATATCTATACGTACTTCATCTCCGATTCTACCTTGAATTAAATCGGCTTGAAATGAGGTTAAATCATAATTTGAACCAGAGAATTTGAATTGTACTGATTCAGCCCATGATGAGAGTATAGTATTTCCAGAGTTTGTGAATGTGTTCCATGGTCCACCATCTGTGCTAATCTCTGTGGTAGAAGAACCAGCAATAACAAAATTAGAATATATTTGTGAAATTGGTCGAGCAGATGTAAACAATGGAGTAGTGATTGTACCACCTGTGATTGAATCTCCATCCCAATTTGCTCCTGATAGATTCCAACCCATATCTGTCGGAGAACTATCAAATGAAGTAGAAACCCTACCATTCAGGTGAATTCCATGCACTAAGGGTGTCTGCGCACCGTTTGGAGTAGCAAAATAAAGCTTGACTCTCAGTTCAGGAAATGCTTCTGAATCAATTGTTCCAAGATCCATATGAAGATCCTCTCTATTGATGAATCCAGGAATTGGAGTATTTGTTCTTCCATCTAGGATAGTAGTAAGTAGAATTGCATTATTCGGAATTTCAGCATCTATACTCATTATACCATATGAACCTGGAGTCATAGAATTACTACCAGTTATAGCCGGTCCAAATGGTGCACTGGTCCAATTTGCAAAATCTGCTCCTCCACCTCCTCCGGCTGGCTCAATAGAAACATCGTCAATATTCCAACCTGTGTAGGTTACTGAACCGTCAGTTGTACCTAAGCCAAATCTTACTTGAAATGCAGGATTATTTTGTACATGAGTTCCTACATTGTACGTAACTTGTTGATAAGATCCGTCATTAATTGTCCCTGAACTTGAATAAATTTGTACCCAATTACCTTGAGCATTTTTGACCGAAACATATGCATGGTCATAGTAATGATATTCAACACCCAAACGTTTCCAGAATTTTAAGTTCCAAGATCCCGAGCAACCTGAGCAATCTACTACTGGACTAGTTGCCCAGTATGTACTTGACATTCCGTTAGGGTAATTCCCGTTGTATGTGTAAATAGCCTTAGTTCCACCGTGAACTCCAGCACTTTGTCCCAGTGAAGTATCGTATCCCCAAGACCATCCTCCGGCAGATTGTAATGTCCATCCTTGAGGTGAAGTACTAGGGCCAGTTTCAAAATCCCATTCCCATTTCTTAGGTAACATTTGCAAGTCTGACTGATTTACATTTATTCTATCTAATGTAGCCCCAGTGGCATTCCAATCATTTGAACCAGACCAAGAAATAATCTCATTGCTATGTAAAACAGAAGGAGAAATTGTCAAATCTAATCCTGTTACTGCTTCGTTTTCAGGTACCTCTAGAGTAAGAGCAGAAGAAGTAGCATTGGGAAATGCAGAAACAGATATTTTCGTGGGCGTTCCAATAGATGTAAAATTTGGTTCTGATTCTATTTCAGCTGTAAATACTGGTGAAGCATAAGATGCAACTGAGAATGCATAAATGAGGATAAGCAGCCAGACTACCCTTGCCCTCGGCTGCGTCATGCAATGGTAATGTCATGGGCGATATGTAATTCCTTTGCCCAAATATCAGTTATTTTTCTTCCAAAATGCACTTGGACCGAGTTCTCTTCCGAAGGGCATGGATATTGATGATGCCAAACGTATTGCAGGTATTGAGGCAGCAAATTTTGTCCTCAGTGGCATGAAAGTTGGGTTGGGAACTGGTTCTACGGTAAAACATACTGTAGTTGAATTAGGTAGACGAATTAAGGATGAAGGATTAGAGATTGTAGGTGTTCCTACAAGTTTAGCAACTGAGAGATTGGCAATGGAAGTTGGCATACCATTGATTGAACTTTCTGATGTTGATTCATTGGATATCGTAATTGATGGAGCCGACGAATATGATTCTAATTTCCAATTAATCAAAGGAGGTGGAGCAGCTTTATTGAGGGAAAAAATAGTTGCACAACAAAGTTCAGCAATGGTAGTAGTTGCAGATGACAGAAAACAAGTAGATGTTTTAGGTGCTTTCCCTTTACCTATTGAAGTCACTCCATTTGCTTATATGACAACTGTTCGATCATTGAGTCATCTAATGAATTGTGATGTGAGCATTAGAATCGAAGAAGATAAACCGTTAGTTACTGATAATGGTAATTATATTGCAGATGCTCAGACTGGTCCATCAATTTCAAATCCAGTTGATTTGGAAAATGAGATTTTACAAATAGCCGGAGTAGTACAAGTTGGATTATTCAATAATATGTGTGATGCAGTGGTATTAGCAGGGCAAAATGGTATTTCAACACATTTCAGAAGCAATGGGAGACTTTCCTGATAACCGGTCCGATTAAAGAGGGGCGCACTTACGGAAGGCTGGGTCTGTAGCTTAGTCAGGTAGAGCACCCGGCTCTTAACCGGGCGGTCGCGGGTTCGAACCCCGTCAGACCCGCTTCATAGGTATTCATAGGTTTGAACCGCTTGGATAGGTTCGGTGATGACATGAAGACAGACTGGATTGACAATATACTATCTGGTGACAAAGATCATCAATCGGTAGAATTGAAAGGTTGGGTTCATCGTTCGAGAGGTTCCAATAAAATGCGGTTCGTAGTTCTCAGAGACTCTACTGGTACAATTCAATGTGTTGTCAAAAGAGATATTGTAGGCGACGAAATGTTTGAAAAGGTCAAATCAGCATTAATTGAATCGAGTTTAATCTTCATGGGAACAGTTCTTCCTACAGATCGTGAACATGGTCACGAAATTCAAGTAGAGAATGTAGAGATTGTAGGTGCAGTAAACCCAGATAGACCATATCCAATTACTGAATCCGTAATGGATGTTGAAAATTTAAGTGAAAACGCCTTCTTACTTGATAATCGTCATCTTTACTTAAGAACTGAAAGAATGACTAGAATGCTTAAGATTCGATCATCAGTATTTGGAGCAATTCATCAATATTTTCGTAATCATGATTTCATTGAATACCAGGCTCCTAATTTTGTTGCTGGTGCAGTTGAGGGAGGTAGTACTTTATTCGAAGTACCTTATTTCCCTACAGAAGAAAATCCTGACAGGAAGGCGTATCTCACTCAATCTTGGCAATTATATGCTGAAGCGGCGATGCCTGCTTTAGAGAGATTATACACTATAGCCCCTTCATTTCGTGCTGAAAAGAGTCGTACTACCCGTCATTTATCTGAATTCTGGCATGCGGAAATGGAAATTGCATGGGCAGGAAATGATGATGTCATGGAACATGGGGAAGCAGTAGTTAGGAATATTGCTCAAACTGTTCTAGACGAACGAGAAAATGAATTGACTGCTCTTGGACGTGATATTGAATTAATTTCTAGATATGCGGATAATCCCTATCCTAGAATTAGATACGATGAAGCAGTGGAGACTCTGCAGAAAATGGGTGTTGAAATCGAATGGGGCCAAGATTTAGACTATTCTAAAGAGAAGATTCTTACTCAAGATTTTGATGTCCCTCACTTCCTAACTCATTATCCTAAGATAGCAAAACCATTCTATCATAGAGTAGATCCTGATGATAGTAACTATGTTCTATGTCACGATTTACTTGCTCCTGAAGGATACGGTGAAATCATTGGCGGAGGAGAAAGAACTTGGTCCGAAGATGAGATTTTGAAACGTATCGATGAGGAAGGAACTCCCAGAGACCCATATCAATTCTACATTGATGTAAGGACATATGGAGGGGTCCCTCACGGTGGATTTGGATTAGGTGTAGACCGAGTTTGCGCTTGGTTAGCAGGTGCAGATCATATTCGTGAAGTTATTCCATTCCCTCGAGATTCTCGTCGAGTTACTCCTTGATTACGTTTCAATAGTTGCAGAAAACTCTGCTTGAATTCTCTCTACCTGTTTTGAGAGAACAAACAGAATCATACTGGCTGTAATTGCAAATACTCCTACTAATGTTGCTGCAAATGCTGCTAAAGCTACCCCAACTCCTACTGTATCATGTGGTCCTCCGATGTTCACCAATTGATCTGCCATTTGGAAACCAACCCAGAATAAGATTACTCCGGGTATTCCAAATAGAATCAAAGGATGCTTTGATTCAAGCATCCAATAAAGTAATTTAGAAAATCCAGATATCGTAGTTAACGATTGTTGATTACTAGTTTTAGCAGATGATTTAACTTCGATAACCAGGACTCTCAAATTTTCAGGTAAATCGCCAGGAGTATCGTTTCTATCTTGTTTTGAAATCTGTTCTAAACCGTCTTTTGAACAAATTGCATGTTGAATTGTTACTTCAGAATATGCATGTGCATCTGCTTGTAATATGGTTTGTTCACTAGAATGTCTTCTATCAGTAGGGTCCATTTTCAATGCTAGAAGTACATCCGGTGCAGTGCGAGCAGATGTGAATAGGAGAGGAAGATTCGATAGTCTCCAATCATTGTCAAGAGAGATGACAATTATTTGTTCTGAATGAATCAAATCCTTCAGAGAGTTAGCAATTTCAGGAGCAGTGGACCAATTTGAATGATGGAACACATTAGCTCCGCACTCGTTTGCAATTTCTCTTTCTGTTTCATCGTCTTCTAACTGTATGACGTGTACATGTTCAGTAAATTCTAGTGCACGAATTACAGCCGAACCAATTCTTAATGACTGATTTCTTGTAACAAAACAGATGTCCACAGCGGTTCGTTCAATCCAACATGCATCAATCCATCGCTTAGAATTGTTGAAAATTTGTTATTTGTGAATTGTTGAGTAAGAGCCATCATCTTCTTGTCAATCCGGAACCATGCATGTTGCCGTGGTCATGCCTGCTCGAAACGAGGAGGAATTGATCGCATTTTCAATTAATTCAGTTCCAGACATAGTAGAATGTCTCATTGTTGTAGACGATTCTTCTATTGATTCTACAGCAAAAATTGCTTTGAATTCATTACAAAAGTTGTCTTCATCGCGTTCATTGATTACAAAGTTGATTTCAGGTAATGGAGAAGGAGTCGGTTCTGCAATACTACTAGGGATTTCAGAATTAGCTGAAACCGTAGAAAATCATGATGATTGGGCGGTAGTGATCATGGCTGGCGATGGTCAAATGGATCCAAATGACTTAGAAAATTTAGTATCTGGTTTAGAGTTCGCAGATCATGTTAAAGGAAATCGTTTTCATCATAATTTAGGAACAAAAAATATGCCATTAATTCGTAGAATCGCAAGTAAAACAATTGGCTTTCTAACATCATTGGCTACAGGATGGAATTGGGGTGACCCGCAATGTGGATACACTGCTACTCGACTTTCTATGATTTTACGACATTCAAGATTGTATGAATGGCAAGGCTATGGCTATCCAAATTGGTGGGCGTTATGTTTCTCAGAATCATCAGAATCCGTTAAAGAAGTTCCAGTCAAGTCAGTATATGGTTCGGAAAAATCTGGAATCAGAATAGTAAGTTTTCTTCCTAAGGTTTCGATGATGTTGTTTTTAGGAATTTGGAGAAGGGGATGGTCATGGTATATTCTTGGTAAAGGTAAGAAAACTGCTCATTTTATGACTAGATTAATTGTATCTATTCTCTGGTTTATCTCATGGGCTATGTTGTTTATCTCTATTGCTGATTACAGATTATTACTTATTCCATTTACATTGTTTGCAATTCTTCGGTTTATTGACAATAGAGAACAGAAAGAAAGGTCTCGATTTTCAACAGAGTTTGAAATGTAATGTGCCATTCGACATAACATGGCAGAAGAATCTGAATCTAGTTCTCGAAGTCTTTTCGTCATAATTGGATTGCCTGCATTACTTGCTTCCATGTGTTGTCTTCCTAGCGTTGTAATGGTATTACTTGGCCTTTCAACAGTAACAGCAGCAGCATCACTGTCTGATCAACTATACTGGGGATTAGACGGTTGGGCTTGGTTCAGACCGACCTTGCTAGGAGTATCAACGATATTGCTCATTTCTGGTCTTGTCATATATTTTCGAAATAGAGGTATTTGTAGTCTTGATGATGCCGTTAGGGATCGTAGGAAAGTAATCAATACTGTATTGCTAGTTTCTGTTTCTTCATATCTTCTTTACTTATTATTCAACTATGTAATTCTAACAGAGATAGGTATCTTGCTAGGTTTACCATGGGAATCATCTAGATTCTGGACAAAGTGGTAATCCACCAGCAGTAACATGAACCGATTTTCATAATTCAGATTATGGCCGGTGCCCTTCAAGATCTACGAGTACTTGATTTAAGTCGAATTTTAGCAGGACCTTTTGCCACCCAAAATTTAGCAGATTTAGGTGCGGATGTAGTCAAAGTTGAGGCCCCATGGGGTGATGATACTCGAAAATGGGGTCCACCATTTGAAGAGATCAATGGAGAAAAAACAGCAGCATATTTTCAATCTTGTAATAGGGGGAAGAGATCGATTTCTATCGATTTTAAGTCAGTGGATGGGATTTCATTACTTAGAGATCTTATACGTAATGCAGATGTTCTTGTAGAGAACATGAAAGTAGGAACATTAAGCAGTTTAGGACTTAATCCTAATGAATTAATTCTTGAACATCCCAAATTGATAATTTGCCAAATTACTGGTTTTGGTCAAACAGGAGTTAGAGCAAATGAACCCGGATATGATGTTGCATTACAGGGTATGTCTGGCATAATGTCAGTAACTGGAGAATCTGGGGGTTCTCCAATTAAAGTGGGTGTTGCTTGGATTGATGTTTTAACTGGCTTTGCTGCTACTTCTGCCATTCTTGCTGCATTACATCACAGAGATCGTACAGGAGAAGGACAGATAATTGATCTTAGTTTATTTGATGTTGCATTAATGTCAATGGTTAATCAAGCTCAAAATTGGATTTCTTCTGGTGTTTCTCCTACTAGAATGGGCCATGCGCATCCAAATATTGTACCTTATCAAGCATTTGAAGCCAATGATGGATGGTTCATTCTCGCTACAGGTAATGATTCTCAATATGTTGAAGTATGTCAAATAATTGATAGAAATGATTTGATGTTACATCCATATGATACAAATTCAGGAAGGCTTTCGAATAGGGATTATTTAATCAATGAATTACAATCTATTTTCATCAATAATTCAATCCAATATTGGATAAATAAATTTGCAGAAATTGGTGTCCCATGTAGTCCTATTCTCAATATTGGGGATGCATTTAATGATAATCAAAGCAAAGAAAGAGGAGCAATTTGGACATTAGATGATGGTTCGTCATCAGTAGCTAGTGCCTTCCGTTTTCTGTCTTCCACTCCAGCATCACCTGGAAGGGGCCCACCCAGCTTAGATGAACATCGTTCTGAAATTGTAAAAGATTGGCTATCTTAATACACCAAATTTTGTACTCGAATCTCTCGCAGAATACCATGGCAGCACCCTCTAGTCGGAAGGTAGCACCAATATACCGTCTTAGTAAAGCAATGTCTGGACATTCTCGTACCGTTCGATTAGCGGCTTGGTGTTCTATTTTGAACAAACTTTGGGACCTCGCACCTCCTCTTCTTATTGGAGTGGCAGTTGATGTTGTTGTAGAACGTGAAGAATCACTTTTATCGGGATTAGGAATTGTAGATCCTTGGCATCAGTTGGTAGCCCTTTCTATTGCTACATTTTTGATTTGGGGTTTAGAATCGATATTTGAATATCTATATGGTATTCTCTGGAGAAATTTAGCACAAACAGTTCAACATGAATTTAGATTGATGACCTTTGATCATGTTCAGAAACAAGGAATGTCTTGGTTTGACGAACGTCAGAAAGGAGATCTAATGGCAATAATGAATGATGATATCAATCAATTAGAAAGATTTCTAGATAAAGGTGCAAATGATCTTCTACAAGTATCTACGACAGTCTTAGTTGTAGGAGCAGTATTTATTGCCATTTCATGGCAAGTAGCACTTTTTGCTGTTTTGCCAATTCCAATTATTATTTGGGGTTCATTCAGATATCAAAGGTCACTTGAACCTAGATATTCAGAAGTTAGATCAGCTGCTGGAAGAATGAATGCATTATTAGAAAATGACCTATCTGGCATGCCAACAATTCAATCATTTACAGCAGAGGAAAGAGAATTAGTTCGTGTTGAATCACTTTCAAATGAATATCGAGATGCAAATCGTCGTGCTATTCGATTGTCTGCCGCGTTTGTCCCTCTAATTCGTATGGCTATTTTAGTTGGTTTTACTGCAACATTATTGCTAGGGGGTTGGTTAACTCTCCAAGATACAATGGCAGTAGGTGCCTATTCAGTATTGGTCTTTATGACCCAAAGACTTCTATGGCCATTGACTAGATTGGGTGAAACATTTGATCTCTACCAAAGAGCAATGGCTTCTACAACACGTGTATTAGATCTTCTAGAAACTCCAATCTCTATCAAAGATGGAGAGTATGAATTATCGTCAAGTATTGCTTACTCTAGCGACATAGAGATTAATGATTTGAATTTCTCTTATCCCAATAGAGAAACATTGTTTTCAAATTTGAATCTTATAATTTCAGCAAATAAGATACTTGGAGTTGTAGGACCAACTGGTAGTGGAAAAACAACACTTGTCAGATTGTTACTTCGATTTGCATCTCCTTCTAGCGGAGAGATCAAATGGGGTGGGAAAAGAATAGATGAATTAACTCTGGATAGTTTAAGGAGTAATATTTCCCTAGTTTCTCAACATGTCATACTTTTCCCTACCACAATTGAAGAGAATATTCGTTATGGTAAACCAAATGCTACTGGAGAAGAAGTTCGAGAAGCTGCAAAAATTGCTGAAGCAGTAGAATTTATTGAAAATTTACCAAATAGATGGTCAACACTGGTGGGAGAAGGTGGTCATCGATTATCTGGTGGTCAGAGACAACGAGTGGCTATTGCTAGAGCAGTTCTCAAAAATGCACCATTATTGGTACTCGACGAAGCCACGTCAGCAGTAGATAATGAGACTGAAGCAGCTTTACAACGTTCTATTCGTAAAATTAGTAAAGATAGATCAACATTGATAATCGCTCACCGTCTCTCTACTGTTCGTAATGCAGATTCAATTGTCGTTTTAGACGATGGAAAAATTGTTGAATCAGGTACTCATAATGAATTAATTAGCGTAAATGGTTTGTATTCTCGGCTATGGAATGTTCAAACTGGTGAGACTTCAGAATGAATAACAGTCGAATGCCTCATAGGGTACTAACGTCTGCTTTGGTATGGTGATGACTTGGACGACTGGCAGAGTTTCGACATTGGTAATCCGACAGAAGAGCATGCAATGTTGCGTGAAATGATTCGTGATTTTGTTCAGGAAGAGGTTGAACCTCAGGCTCTTGAACACGATAAGCATGAGAAATTCAATGTTGAATTATTTCGACAATTAGGAGATTATGGCCTACTTGGAATTACAGTTCCAGAAGAATATGGTGGTGCTGGCTTAGATGCTACCGCTGCAGTAATTGCAAATGAAGAAATTTCTGCTAGTGATCCTGGATTTGGATTAGCTTACCTAGCTCATTCGATGTTATTTGTCAACAATTTGGCACAAAATGGTTCCGAAGAACAAAAATCTAGAATTTTACCTAAGGTTTGCTCTGGTGAATGGATTGGTGCAATGGCAATGTCTGAACCCAATTATGGGACAGATGTAATTGGAATGGAGACAACTGCTGTCAAAAATTCTGACGGAAATTGGGTAATTAATGGAAATAAAATGTGGATTACGAATGGTTCAATTGATGATAAAAGAACACCTGCTGATGTTGTTTGGGTTTACGCTAGAACTGGATTAGATGATCGTGGACGACCTGAATTATCGACATTCATTATTGAAAATGGAACACCTGGCTATTCAGTTGGTCAGAAAATTTACGATAAAACCGGAATGCGTGCCTCCAATACTGCTGAACTTGTTTTTGCTGACTGTACAGTTGGTCCTGAAGCGTTAGTAGGTGACCCCGGTTCGTCTATGCATCACATGATGAAGAATCTTGAGATAGAACGTCTTACACTTGCTGCAATGTCACTAGGAATTGCTAGACGTTCTTTGGATATAATGAATCGTTATGCTTCTGATCGAGTGGCATTTGGAAAGCCTATTCGTTCATTTGGACAAATGCAAAGGTACATTGGAGAATCATATGCAGAATATAGAGCAATGAGAGCATATGTTTACGACACTGCTAGACTACTTGATTTGAATGAAGGTGGTCAAAGATTAGATAGCGATGGTGTGAAGTTGTATGCTACCACCAAGGCTAAGGAAATTGCAGATAGAGCCATCCAAGTTCTTGGTGGATATGGGTATGTAGCAGAATATGTTGTTGAACGATTATGGCGTGACGCTAAACTAATGGAGATAGGTGGAGGTACCATTGAAAGTCACCAAAAGAATATCACTAGAGATCTTGCTAAAGATCCTGATGCGGTGAATCGTTGATGCCACGTGAAACTTTCATTGAAATTCTCGGTTTGAAGGATTTGGATCGAGCAGGATGGCTAAAATCAGGCTTGACAAATGTTGAATCTGTAGCAGCTCATTCGTGGGGTGTAGCATTTCTAGCATTCCATCTATGCCCTGAAGAATTAGACAGAAAACGCCTGATGGAGATGGCCATTTGTCACGATGTTGCCGAAGTCAAAGTAGGCGATATCACACCCTATGATGGTATTTCATCAGAAGATAAGGTTGCAATGGAGACAGAGGCAATGTTAGAAATTTCATCAAAATTGCCACGTGGAGTAGAGATGCTTGAGTTATACAGGGAATATGAAGCAGGAATCACTCCAGAGGCACGTTTTCTCAAGTTATGTGATAAGTTAGATATGGCCTTACAATCGTATGAATATCAGAATAGAACAGATGTTGATTTGTCTAATTTCCGAATTACTGCTAGTAAATTAGTAATTGAATATGGGTTTCCTGACCTGTTGAGAAATAAGTAGCTCCGCCCGGATTCGAACCAGGGTCACCAGGTCCAAAACCTGGTATGATGGACCACTACACCACGGGGCTGTTGGTGTTTCGGAGAGCGTATGGGATTTGGTACTTACGGGTGAATTTTCATTCAATTTGTGTAATATTTGCTTTGAACATAACAATGCGAAATTGAACAGGTTATACCAATTATCACGAATGAACAAAAATTCGATACGGTGAAAGACGATATCTACTCTTGGAACATTATGGGGGCTAGGACTCAAGCATTTCTACTAGTATTTGTACTGATGATTATGCCATGGAGCCCCTTAGTTCCTCCAATACAGACAGATTCAGTAACTGAATTAGAAAATACAGTTGAACTACATGCTGCATCTATCTTACCGCATTGGGAACCTGGAACTGCTCTGATAGAATCCTCTCTTCAGAATCTAAATTCAGAGATTGTATCTGTGATTGTTCTCACCGACCGACTTTTGACATTACATGAGTGGCAAATTGAACATGGAATTTTGATACCACAGTCTCAACCAAAAGGTTTGGATAAATTAGAAGATGTATTCCCAACACAAGGGATTCTAGAACATAGGACAGTAAATTTACCCGGATCTTTAGTTGCTAAATTATCTGGAATTCCTGGTGTTCGAGCAGTTTTTCCTGACCCTGGAATGCCAGAGCCATCGGGTTTCTCTGTAGATCTATCTCCTACTAGTGTTCGTTCTGGTGAACTTCACGGTGCTACTGATGTATGGGATAATGGTCGTAATGGTTCTGGAATAATTGTAGCAGTAGCGGATAGTGGAATTGATTTTGCTCATCCTGACCTAAATGGAACACAAGCACGGTACAATAATGCAACATCTCCGTATCATGGTTGGCCACTAATGCATGATCCAATGAGCATTCTTCTTTGGTTACGTGATGCTAAAGCATATCCTGAAGATGATAAATCTTGGTGGTCAGATACTAGTGATACTGATGTAGATTCAAATAACGATTCAGAATTAGATGGAACAGGTTTCAAAATTAATGACATCCCAGTTTCAATGTCAGGAGTATACCATATCGGTGAGCACCCTGATTCCAAATTAGCGTCAAGAGCAGGAGGAGAAGTTCCTGTCTTGGTAGTAGATTCTACAATTTCTGGATTATATGATACTGTATATGTTGACCTTGATCGAGATGGGAATTTTAGTAATGAGATTCCAATGTCAAAAGGTAATGAAACAGCTGGTTTAGATCTAAATGATGATGGATTATGGGATAGGTCTGCGGGTTTAATTTGGTGGATATCTGATGGAGTACATGGGGTTCCTTATGGTGATATTTATGCTGCTAGAAATGGATACCAGAATAGAATTCCAGGAAATGGAGATATGGTTTTGTTTATGATTAACGATGTAAATGAAGGTGGAGGGAATCATGGTACATTGTGTGCATCAGCGATAAATGCTCAGGCTCAAGTTTCGAACGGTAAGGTATTGGGTATGGCACCTGGTTCCAAAACTACTGCTGTTGCTAATTTGTATTCATATGGGTCCATGTTGGATTCATATCGTTTTATTTCTGAGGGTTACGATGGCAATTCTTCTACTGATGAACAACCTCATATTGGTTCATTTTCATTTGGATATTCAGGTACACATAATGACGGAGCTGACCCAAATAGTTTGTACTTAGATTGGTTAACTAGAGTACATAGTCCAACAACCACCTATTTTGTAGCAACTGGTAATGGAGGACATGGTTATGGAACTACTGCTGCACCCGGTGGCGCTCATGGAGTAATTTCTGTAGGAGCATTTAGTTCCAAGACTGGAGAATCTAATGGAGGCACATGGGGTCAATCAACATCTTGGTCTAATCGTGGACCAAATTCTGTTAGTAGATTAGATCCAGACATTGTTGCAGTAGGATGGTCAGCAACTGGTGATAGAACATTGAATGAAAGAACAAATGCTAATGATGCCCATACAGTTTGGGGAGGTACATCTCTAGCTACTCCAATTGCTGCTGGGCTTGGTGCTCTAATTATTGAAGCATGGAAAGATGTTCATGGAACATATCCCACATCCGAACAGGTTAGAGACATTATGATGTCAACTGCAGATGATAGAGGATATGACCCATTAGTACAAGGAGCGGGGTGGGCAAATGTATCTAGAGCAGTTGAAACTATAACAGGTGAAAATGGAACATTATCGGTTAAACCAGCCTCCTGGATGACTGGGATGTTTGATGGTGCTCATCGTGATGCAAATCTGAATTTGATTCGTCCCGGCGAAAATCAAACAATGTCTCTGACATTATCTAATCCTGGATCGACTAATATTTCCGTAAATCTTCAACCTCAAATTATGGTTCCCATGCAACATTGGACCATGAACTGGAATAGCACTGAAACCTCACCAAATGCAACATGGGATGGCTATCAGGCAGATACTCCAGATATTCTAATTCCAATTCATGTTTTGGGAGATTCCAACTATACTCTACCTGATGCTACTACTCTAATTCGAGCTAGAGCTGCGATGGATGGTGCCGGATTTGATGGAAATCAAAATAGTGAATCAGAGAACAGAGTATATCTTCGACTATGGCGTTGGACAGACCGTGATGGAGATGGAATGTTCCATGATGATCAAAATAACAATAATTTTGTTGATTCAGGAGAGTGGACTGAAGATAGTAATGAGTTTGCAATGCTTACTGAGCATGTATATGCTTCAGGTCAAGTAGAGGTTCGTATGGGTATGCCTTTAGAAGATTCACACGATGGATTATTACTAGCAGTTTGGAGAGAAAATATTAGGGCAAATCAAATCGATCCTTTACCCATAGAAATAGATTGGACAGCCTTTGGTACTGTAAATGACTCATGGGTAAACGTTACTTCAAATCATATCATTCAATCTAATTCGTCAAGTCAAATAAATGTCTCAATTAATGTTCCGAATAATGCCGATCCAGGATTGAGACAACATGGAATTAAGATGTTATGGAATTCAACCAACAATGATTCTTCGATATCTGAGTGGATGTGGCCAATTATTACCAATGTTGCTTATGTTGGTTCATTTGATAGTAATCCTATGCCATTAGATGGAAATATGTCGAATCAAACATTGTATGAAGAAACTTGGATACAAGGTGCTCAAAGATGGGGATGGAGGGCTGAATCCGGAGATTGGAAAATGTTCACCATTGATTGGCCCGCAGGTTATACAGAAAATGGAACGGCACTGATTGATGTTGATTGGGATGATAATATCTACACAGATATTGATGTACATTGGATGTCAGAAACACTACATCCTTACAGTTTATTAGATCCACAAGCTTATGGATCACGAACAATGAGAATGGAATCTAGTTCTGCAAACAAACATTCTGGTAGTGGAATATACACTTTTGAGACAAATACTGGCTCTTCCCATGAATTCCTCACTGCTGCCTCAACTCCAGGGATAAAGCAAGTGATGTTACATTCTGCAATGCATGGAGTTGGAACAAATGACAACCCTGTTTCTATTGATGTTGGAGTTATAGCTCCGTTGGATGGAGGATTTGGTTGTACTATAGAAGATTGGAGGTTTGCAGACCG
>DAPV01000020.1 GCA_002502625.1 Euryarchaeota archaeon UBA125 | reverse complement strand
GATGTTCAGAGAGATGTTCTATCTTCTTTCACGTTCAGTTGAAAACTGGGATCAAGATTTTGATAATGAGAACTGTAAATCAATCGAATGGGGCGAATATGATTTAGATAAAATCACAGCATGGGAATCAGGGAATACTGGTTTTCCATTGATAGATGCAATGATGCGCCAACTCGATAAGACAGGATGGATGCATCATTTAGGAAGACATGCAGTTTCTTGCTTTCTAACAAGAGGACAGTTGTGGCAGAATTGGATACATGGAAGAGATATATTTGAAAGAAAATTAATTGATAGTGATTGGGCATTAAACAATGGCAATTGGCTATGGTTAGCCGGTGTTGCACCATTCTCTATGCCTTATTATCGAATATATAATCCATGTCCGGATTCGAAATCCAGTTTAAATGTGGAGACTGAAAATGCTAATTTTGTTAGATATTGGGTTCCTGAGTTGAGTTCCTATCCCTCGAAATATATTTTTGAACCACATTTGGCTCCAGTTTCTGTACAAATTTCTTCTCAATGTATTATTGGCGAAGATTATCCGATGCCTATCGTAAATAGGACAAATACTAGAAAATTGAATATTGAGAGGTTCAAATCTAGTATTCAGAAAAATAAAAATTGATTATACTCATTTTAGGAGTGGTGGTGGGCTTGCCAGGAATTGAACCTGGGATCTTCGCCATGTCAAGGCGACGTCATAACCCCTAGACCACAAGCCCATGTGGTAGTCACCCGTATACCCCCCTAATGATGAAGGAATCGGTCAAATGAATTTCAGTAATTATCATTAGATCGCAAAATTTTGAATAAATTTTGTGAAATAAGTACTATTGCAAATACAATTGCTGCAACTAAAGCAATCATTGTACCCGTTCCTGTACCCATCTCAGAAGAGAAATACAACCCTAAAAGTACAGAAGTAAATCCAAAAACTTGAGACCAAATTAAAGATGAACGGAAACTTCCTCCAATCAATCTGGCAGTTGCAGCAGGTGTCACTAATAATGCCGTGACTAGCACAACTCCAACCATCTTCACCATACCTACTACAATAGCAGCAGTAATGACACTGAATAAAAGACCAATTACATGAACGGGAATTCCCTGTACTCGAGCAGCAAGGGGATCAAGAGTCATCGCAAGAAGCCCTCTCCTGATAATCATCAATAAAACAAATGAAATGACACATATCCATGCAATCGTATCTAAATGATCGTTACTAATAAGAAGAACATTTCCGAATAAGTAACCATGGATATCTGAAGTGATTCCTCCTCCAAATATTTGTAAAAAAACAAGTCCTAAGGCTAACATTCCTGTGAGAAAAATTGCAATTGCTGTATCGCCTGTAAGAATTCCTCTAGATTGTAATTCATAGATCAAAATAGCGGAAGACATGCTGAATATGAGTGCAAACTCTAATGCTAAATTTGAATATCCCAATACAATAGCAATAGCAATTCCTCCAAATGAAACGTGTGCTAGTCCATCACCAATTAGTGAAAGATTTCTAATGATCAAATATGGTCCGAAAAAGCATGCTGTGGTGGTGATCAGAAATGCTGCAAACAAAGAGGTTTGAAACATAATAACAGGTTGTCCGCCTAACTCTTTTCCAAAGAAATAAGGGAAAACATCTCCAGGAATAATTGGTAGAAATAATTCTGAAATAGGAATGAAGAATTCCAATAAGAATGTACCGAAACCCATTATTCTGACTCCTTAATTTCATTTTCATCGCAACATTCCCCTATTATTGGATGGTGTCCACCATGGACATCTTTGATCCCTCGAAGTATTGCTAATTCTTGCAAATTAGGGAAATCAGGAGGTATACCATCGAATCTTATGGTTTCTTCAAGGTAAATAATTCGATGAGCAGTTTGACGAATGGCGGCTAAATCATGAGAAATCATTATGATTGTTTTACCTTGGTTGTGACATAAATCATCTAATAATTTCAAAAAATCATTTCTCGTCTCTCTATCGATACCAACCAATGGCTCATCAAGTAAGATCAACTCAGCATCTGTTGCTAAAGCACGTGCAATAACTGCCCTTTGACGTTGACCACCTGAGAGACGCCCGATACTCACATTCTGTACACTTTCTAAACCAACTATTTTGATTGCGTTATCTACTAGTTCCCGTCGACGCTGTTTATGTGTTTCAAATAATAAATTACTTAATTTTACAGTGCCTAGTTGAACCAATTCGCGAACAGTGATTCGAATTTCTTTTGGTAAATTAGCTGCAGCTTGAGATACCCAACTAATTTTTTCATAAACTTCTCTAGTCGGATATTTAGTTGATTTTCCATAGATTTCAACTGTACCTTTTTGTGACTGCAAGACTCCTAGAATAGTTAGTAATAGAGTAGATTTACCACTACCATTTGGACCTACTATTCCAACAAATTCTCCACTATTCACACTCAAATTAACGTCATGTAGAATCTGTTTTCCAGATCTACTTACGCATAGATTATTCGTTTTTAGTATGGGATATTGGGTGAGCAGAATTCTATTTTTCGTTGAATTCATAATATCACTACTGATTCATTTTGTAACGTATTATCTTCCTAGATTATGCTAATAAGATAATACATTACTCCTATTCAAGAATCAGAGTGCTAGTTAGCATCCAATTCCTGTGATAAGGTTGTCCAGATTCTTTTGCATTAAAGACAAGTAATCTTCACCATCAGTACTTGGAGGCATTTCCATTGTGTACAGGTATAGAATAGTCACTCCAGTCTGGGATACAATTGAATCAACAGAAGAAATATCTGTATATTCTTCAACAAAGAATACTGTAATATCTTCTTCCTCGATCTTTTCGACTACTTCTACAATATCCTCTGCAGCTGGTTCTCCTTCTGGGTCTAATCCATGTACAGTAACGAATTCTAAATCATATCTCTGCGCTAGATATGAGTAAGCATTGTGGTTAGCAGCGACAGTCTTCTCTACTGTACATGTGCCGCCTTCGCCGAATGCATCCTCAAAGCCCATAGCAATCATGTCTAATTCCAACTTGTATGCATTTGCATTTGCAGTAAAGTCCTCTTCAGCGCTTGGGAAGGCAGTGATTAATGCAGTTAGAACAACATCAATTTGAGCCTTGAACGCTATTGGATCTAGCCAGCTGTGCGGGTCGAATGGAATTTCTTCTTCTGCATGGTCATCATGGTCATCGTGGTCGCCCTCTTCATCACCGTGGTCGGCATGGTCACCATCTTCATCACCGTGGTCTCCGTGATCTCCATGGTCGGAATGACCTTCTCCTCCGCTCAAGACATGTAGTGTGACATCTGCTGGAAGCAAGAATCCGTATTCTCCTTCTGCTTCAACATGTAGATTAGCGAAACCTATGACTCCATGATCTTCGTGACCCTCATCATGACCATCATGGTCATCATCTCCCATCTCCATCATCATATCAAGTTCTGAAGCATTGATTAATCCGTCACTGTTGTTGTCATACATATTGAACATCATTTGCATAATCGCGGATCCCATGTCTATCCATTGTAAAGTGGATCCTCCAGCTACACAATCAGCCTGATTGGTATATGATGTATTCATAGTGCCTGTGCTCCAGTCATAGCATAACATGATGACTGAATCGTGTTCATGAGATTCATCATCACCTTCTGGACAATCATCATTTCCATCATTTACTAGTTCCATGCTAATAGTTGTTCGATTCATCATCTCCATCAGATTGATGAAAATTTGTAATTCAGATTCATTCAATTCACCATCTCCTGCATCATTACTTCCACCATTGTAGTAATACATATCAGATTGATTGAAAATTGCAGAAAAGGAGGTCAATTCTTCATAAGTCATTGTCCTATCTTCTTCTTCTTCCCATGACGTTCTAAATTCAGTGAAATTGATAGTTCCTGAATTATCAGTATCGTTTTCCATAGCTTCATAGACAGTAGGGGGAGGAGAATCGGATGAGTCACCCATACAAGTAAACCAGTTGTCTACAGTACCATCGCCATCGAAATCTTGAGGTTCGTCAGAACCATCGCCACAGTCTTCTGTGCCATCGTTCACCTTGTCGAATGGAATCTCTGTATCTACGTCACCGCCGACTGTAGAACTACAGTGGAAGGTTCTCTCACCGTGGTCTTCATGGTCACCATGGCTGTGGTGCCTATCGTCAACATCATGTGTCGTATCATCAGTATCATTATGTTCGTGATGAACATTATCATCTCCATGGTGGTGAACACCTGGCTCATCGTCGTGATGGTCTGGGTGATTGTCTCCGTTATCTTCATCTGAGTGATCTTCATCATGGTCATCATCCATGATTTCCATAAAATCAGTAAATTCAGTCATATTGAGACTTCCATCTCCATCTTCATCAAACATTGAAATCATAATCTGGGTTGCAGCTGATTCTAAATCATCATCAATATGATCAATTTCCTCAATGAATATTACTAATTCTGACATATTCAATAGTCCATCTCCTGCATCATTATTGCCTCCGTTGTAATAATGCATATCGGACTGATTGAATGCCTCATACAACAATTCTGTCATGTATTCTTCCATTGCTTCTTCCATAGCATCATGGCTTCCATTGTGGTTGTCATGGTCATCATCCTCGCTATTCCAACCAGCCCAGAATTCATCCCAGGAAAGGTGACTATCGTTGTTTGTATCAAAACTCTGTAATGCCATTTCAGGTGTCATTTCATCATCACAACCACTGTGGTCATGTGGGTCTTCTGCTGTACCATTGTCACAATGGTCATGGTCATATTCACCATGTTCGCCTTCGTGGTCGCCATCTTCTTCACCGTGGTCATCATGGTCGCCATCTTCGTCACCGTGGTCATCATGACCGTGGTCATGGTGAGCGTGTCCTCCGCCCATCTTTAGAACAACCATATCGAAATCGTGGTCATCTTCGGCTTCGAATTCGATTACAACATCTCCCTTTTCTAGTTCGTAAATTACGATTACATAATCAGTTGGACAACCACTTGGATTTGTGATTGTCTCCATTGGGGAAGCGTGTCCATGTCCTGCATGGTCGTCATGGTCATCATCATGGCCGTCTTCAGAATGTTCGTCATCATGGCCATCACCTGAGTGATCGTCATCATGGTCATCATCATGGCCATCATCTGAATGATCGTCATCATGTTCTTCATCCATGTGTGGGTATGACATTGAATATACTACATGTTCAGCATGAATCTCAGGCATCGAACCATCATCCATACCTAGAGTAGTGTTTTGGAATGGTCCTTCACTAATATGCTCACACAATTCACTAATTAGAATAGATTCGTAATCTAAAGTAACTTCACCTGTTGGCATAGCATGAGTAGAAATCGATGTTGGGGCAGCAGTACTTAATCCAGTTAGAGTTGCTTCTACCCATGGTTCTAGGCCTAGACCGTGGTAGAAGAATAAGTCTGCACCTTGTAGTCTTAGCACGTCATCAGGTGTTGGACTGTAGTCGTGTACTGGTTCATTTATTGGACTTAACAATTCAACATTTAATGTGTCTCCAGCTACTGCGGACAATAGTTGCTCAACGTGATATGTTGAGGCAATAACTGTACCTAGAGGAGCAGTAGACGAATCGTCTACTACAACTACTTCTTCTTCTAAATCACCTATGCAGCCTGCAAGGCTTGACATAACCATGATCAAGCTTACCATCAACACTCTATACGATGCACTATTCATGCCCATGCGACTAATATTAACT
The DNA here is from genome assembly GCA_002502625.1 of Euryarchaeota archaeon UBA125. Taxonomy (GTDB): domain Archaea; phylum Thermoplasmatota; class Poseidoniia; order Poseidoniales; family Thalassarchaeaceae; genus MGIIb-N2. Next base: position 23,968 of record DAPV01000020.1, on the reverse strand, counting down.
ATATAATGAAAACTATTAATTATATATTTCAATATTATTATTAGTAATGCCTTAGTCCACAATTCATGAGCCAAATTATATCTTTCAGTTCAGACAGAGAATTTGCCAAAGATCTAGAAAGTTTAGCCTCGAATTCAGGATATAATAATCGAAGCCGTTTTATTCGTGATGCGGTTTTGTATTATTCTGAAATTCAGCAAAGAGGAGAACTAATGAATATGGATGGAGATTTAGTAATTGAAGGTCATTTGATTGTTTATTACGAACATGGGAGTGATCAAAAATTGATGGTAAGTCGTACAGATTCGGTAGAAATCGCGGCATATTATCATAGCACCAGGCTTGGTCATTCTTGCCATTCATGTGTGGATGTAATACATGTCAAGGGAAAGGCATCAGATGTTAGATCAGTTTACGAACAATTACAGAATACGAATAATATAGACAAGGTTACGTTTGAAACAGCTCCCATGAGAGATGATGATTGTTGCTAATGTCAAGACACAATCTTCGAAATCTTGCCTGTACATCCTTCTTCAGAACATAATCCTGCACATCGTGTACGACCATTACTCATAACGATCAATTTGCCGTCCTTTATTGGGCCATAAATTTTGCACTTTAAACAGAATCCATCATATGACATGATTGCTCGTAAATGCAGAGTCATTTGAATCATACGGAAATATTGCAAAAAATCCTCAAATTTAACTCTCAAGTAGGGGGGTACAAGCAGAAATTAATGTTTTTTTTTTAATAAATGGAATAAATCGTTACACTGCTCGACACAGGTTGTTAAATTAATAATATATTATGGAATTAATGGCTGATAATGTACGTTATCGGCCACCCTGTAATCGAGATTTAATAGAAATTAAGATTACATGCAATTATTGTAATATTTTTGAAGTAGAATCAATTCTATTAGTGTAGAATAACAAATAATGTTTAATTCTTCAAATAGAATCAGTTCTATTAATGGCAATTCACAATTGAGAATGGTGGAATGAAATTCTTACTGAATTATCTCCAGGCATTTGGCACCAACCATCAGCACTCTTGGTTCGCAAGATATTGAGATCTGCGACTCCTCCTTCTACCAGCTTACCAACTCCATGCTCTACATCCAATGTTGAGGCTGCATTTGTGGTTACAGCGATCAAGGCGGCTATTGGAGGTATTCTCATACGGTGAACCGCTAAACTTCCTACAAATGGAATTGAAAGACTTCTGCAATTGGGATTAAAATCAGTTGCTAGAGACCATTTCCATCCTTCTTCAATACTCCTTGCTAAATCTGTCTGAAATGAATCGCCATGAACATATGGAGTTCCTGGAAGAAATCCTGTATTTACACCAGCATGAGATGCTTTGGCACGAGCATCATCGCATGAATATCCAGCATGATCTGCAGTTCTTGCTCCTAATTCAGCTGCTAAATTTAATCCACCACCATCAGTAAATTCGTCAACATGAAGACGAATTTCTAATCCTTTTGACATAGATTTTCGACAAATTTCTTCGGTAGTTTCTACAGAGAACCAACCAGGTTCACAAAAGACGTCAACATATTGTGCAATTCCCTGATCAATTACTGCTGGAAGTTGCTCATCAATAAGATGACGATCCCAATTATTCTGATTGACATTTTCAGGATATGCATGTGCTCCTAACCAGGTATGGTGTAAAGTAACATTATTTTTTTCTAGAGATGATGATGCTTGTAACATTCTCAATTCAGTTTCTAAGTCTAGACCATAACCACTCTTTGATTCTAAAGTTGTAGTTCCTAATTCATGTGCTCTTCTCAATCGTTCTTTACCAATTTCAAGCATTCTTTCTATTGATGCATTTTGTGTTGCAGAAACCGTAGAGGCAATTCCTAATCCGTTTTCAGAAATTTCTCTGTATGACATTCCGCTAAGTTTCATGGCCATTTCTTTGGATCTGTCTCCATCCCATAACAAATGAGTATGTGCATCAACGAAACCAGGAACAATTGCTGCTCCCTCTACATCAATGTAGTTAACTTCACTACTAGATTTAATAGGTGACCCCCATTCATGGATCATTTCATCATTTGAAGAAAACTTGACAATAATTCCATCTTTGATATGGATTGCTAAATCATCAGTAACATGTGCTTCACGGTTAAGCATTAATTCGCCATCTATCCGCCCATTTTCACCATTGGATTTACTCAGATGGGCAACCTCTGACGCTCCTACAATCACCGTATCCATGCACCTCGATAGCGTCAAGGCTTGAAATGGATGCGGTCATCCGGGTAACATGGGTGACGGGTGGATACTCGGGATTGAGAGTACTGCGCACACATTCTCATTTGGTGCAGTAACGTCAGACGGAACCCCGATTCCTTCGGCATCTTCGATAATTCGACCTATTGAAGGAGGTATACATCCTAGAGAAGCAGCTGACCACCATAGCGAGATATCTGGGGAATTGCTTCGTCGTCTACTTTCTGAACAAGACTTGATGATGGACGATTTAGAAGGCGTCGCTTTCAGCCAAGGTCCTGGTCTAGGCCCTTGTCTTAGAGTAGGAGCATCAGTTGCAAGAGCAATTTCTACTTCTCGTAAGGTTCCGTTATTGGGTGTAAATCATTGTGTGGCTCATATCGAAATTGGACGAGCAATTTGTGGTTGTGATGATCCAGTATTATTGTATGTTAGTGGTGGAAATACACAAGTAATTGCTAGACTGGATGGGCGATATAGAGTACTCGGAGAAACTCTTGATATTGGTATAGGTAATATGTTAGATAAATTTGCTAGGCATCACGGCTTCCCTTTTCCAGGCGGTCCTGAAATTGAACGATCTGCATTAGCTCACTTAGAAATAGTACCTAACCCTTCAATAGAAAATTTAGAATTACCATATGCTGTTCAAGGAATGGATTTAGCATTCTCAGGAATTTTGAATGCTGCAGATACATTAGTACAGAAAGGAGCATCATTCGAATCCGTTTGTTGGTCATTGCAAGAACATGCATTTGCAGCATGCATTGAGGTTGCTGAACGAGCCTTAGCCCACACTGGAAAATCAGAACTTCTACTCGGTGGAGGTGTTGCTTGTAATGAACGGATTAGAAATATGACATCTGTAATGTGTGAAGAAAGAGGAGCTTTAGGTCATTGGCCACCTAAAATGTACTGCGTAGATAATGGAACAATGATTGCTTTACTTGGACGATTACAGATGATTTCTTCAGGTCCGACTGATCTAATTGATTCTGCAGTTGACCAGATGCTAAGAACCGATATGACTGCCATTGCATGGTCTTGAGTCTAGGAACCCTTTAGAGGGGGAATTCTACGGAATAAGTATTGGAGGACGAGTTCTGGCACGTAGAGGAAAGGGTGGACGACGGAGAGCCCCTCCTCGACCTCGTCCTCAACCAACCAACCCAACACCTGGTTTGACTCCACCTCCCACTGCTGAAAATCCTCAAGAATCTATCGCTCCTACTCTATCACAATCAACACCTGTTGCTCCAGTTCAGAAGCAGTATGGAGATATTGTTCCTTCAGAGCCAGTTGAACCTGAAGTAGTCGAAGAAGCATCTGAAGAAGTATCCGAAGAAGTCGAATCACCCTCAGCAGAAATTGTTGAAGATGTTGCTATTGCTGCACCTGAAGAAACTTCAATTCAGGATGGAGCAGAACGTAAATCACTTGGATTAACTACTATTGAGACTAATGCTGAAGAGCAAGTGGTTGAGGTTCAATCTGATGAAGATCGAACCTCTAATTTGCTCAAAGGTGCTCAAGAATTTGCACGAGCTCAAGGATATGCTCAGATTAGTTCACAAACTCCAAAACCAGAGCCTGCAGAAGTAAAGAAAGAGCGAGTTCCTCGTAGAATTTCAAAGGCTAAAAAGAATAATCAGAGGGTGGAACAACGTGCAACTCGTGCTCGTCGACTGAATCGTTCTAGACATGTAGAATACAGGTACGAAATGAGATCATTATTGAAGGAGATTGAAGTTTCTCCTGAACACCATTCAGTTTTACTCGGAAGTATATGGGCTAAAGGAGAGAGACAAGATGCCAATGCCGCAAAGGAATTTGTTCGTGAACGTGTAACTTCAGGAGCTATTACAGAGGAGCAGTGTGATCGTTTGATATCAGTTATTGATTCATATACCACTCGCAGATGAACGACAGTATGATGTTCGTTACCCCTATGCCAATTCATGGATTCGGACCAACGCGAAGGGCGAACTCTTGGCGGAATTGAATTCCCAGGTGTTCCAATTTCTAATGATTCAGCATCAGGTAGTCCACCATATACTCGTGGTATCCACGAAAAAATGTATAGGTCTAGAAGATGGACTATGCGTCAATATGCTGGTTTTTCTACTGCGGAGGAAACCAATGAACGTTTCAAGTTACTACTAGAAGAAGGACAAAAAGGCTTGAGTGTTGCATTTGATTTACCTACTCAACTAGGAATGGATAGTGATGATTCCTTATCGTTCGGCGAAGTTGGGAAAGTAGGGGTCGCCATTGATTCAGTAGATGATATGAGATTATTATTCGAGGGGATTGACTTAGGTCAGGTTTCCACATCAATGACTATCAACGCTCCAGCATCTATTTTGTTTGCACTTTATGTAGCGATAGCCGATGAAAACGGTGTTCCTAGAGATCAATTGAGGGGCACCATACAAAATGATATTCTCAAGGAATATATTGCCCGCGGACTCTATGTTTTTCCTCCTGAACCAAGTCTGCGATTAACGACTGATGTAATGAAATGGTGTGCAGAAAATACTCCAATGTGGAATACAATTTCAATTAGTGGATACCATATTAGAGAAGCTGGTTCGACAGCAATTGAAGAAGTAGCCTTCACGTTATCTAACGCTATTGAATATGTAGATGCAGCCATACGTTCTGGTCTTGATATAGACACGTTTGCTCCTAGAATATCGTTTTTCTTTGGATGCCATAATGATTTCTTCGAAGAAATTGCTAAATTTAGAGCCGCTCGTGAATTATGGCATAATATTGTTACAGAAAGATATAATCCAACTAATCCTAAATCTTCGCAATTACGGTTTCATACGCAAACTGCAGGAGTATCCTTGACAGCGCAGCAGCCAATGAACAATGTTGTAAGAGTGAGTTACCAAGCATTAGCGGCCATTTTAGGTGGAACACAATCATTGCACACAAATGCATTCGATGAAGCTCTAGGATTACCTACAGAAGAATCAGTGAAGATTGCATTACGGACTCAACAAATTCTTAGTGAAGAAACTGGAGTACCTGAGGTTGTTGACCCCCTTTCTGGTTCTGTTCATGTAGAATATCTAACCAAACAGATTCGTGATAAAGCATCTACAAAAATTGATGAAATTATCAAAAATGGTGGTGCTATGAATGGAATTGAAAGAGGATTTCAACAACGTGCTATTCACGATTCAGCATGGTCCCAATTATCCGACATTGAATCTGGGAGTCGAAAGATAGTTGGTGTAAATCATGCTATTGATAATTCAGAAATTAAGGATGCTGGGCAGGTTTTAAATCCGGAAAATGTAAAGAATCAAATTGAACGATTAAAATCTCATAGATCTTCTAGAAATGAGAATAATGTAAAAAATAGTTTGAATGAATTGACTATTGCTTGCGATTCTAATGGCCAATTGTTCCCTCATATTTTGAACGCCGTAAAATCAGGTGCAACAGTTGGAGAAGTCATGAATGCAATGAAATCTGTTTTCGGAACTTGGAGAGCTCCTAGTGGAATTTGAGGTGTAAAAATGAGTATTGAAATTGATCATATTGGTATAGCAGTGAATAGTCTCGATCACAGAACTCCATTTTGGGTAGCTTTGGGATTGATTATGGGGGAAGATGAAGAATTACCAAATGATAGAGTGATTGCTCGTTTTTTTTCTACCAGTGGTGAGTCTGATGTCCCTCCAAGAATAGAATTACTTCAAGCAACAAGTCCTGAATCACCCATAGGCCGTTTTATCGAAAAACGTGGTGAAGGTATACAACAGATTGCATTTCGAGTAGAAAATATTGAACATACTATCAGTATCTTACTAGAAAATGGAGTTCAAATGATTGATGACATCCCTCGAATTGGAGCCCATGGATCAATGATTGCTTTTGTTCATCCTAAGTCAACTGGAGGAGTTCTAGTTGAGATTGTTCAGAGAACGTAAAACCCGATGGAGTAAAATGGGCCCAATGGTTCGGATAGGATGATGCAATCAGTATTGACGCCAATTTCAAACTCTATTTTAACTATTGAATCAAGTGCAGTAAGGGAGTTGATTGACTCTCTTGCTAATGCTTTAGATTCTTTAAGATCAGAAGGTACAATTTCTAATGATGCTTATCTTGATGCCGGTGCAATCCAAGGGGGAATGATGATGATTGCAAATCTAATTGATGCTGGTATCGATAGAAATGAATTAGCTTCACATATGTCTGCTTTAGTTTCTAGATCTAATCATGTTGAAGAAGCCCACCCCGGACTCAGTGCTGCGGTGGAATCAGTAATATCTTGAGGTGAAAAATGCCTTCTCCTCTGCTAGTAGTAGACGGAGTGTCGAAAAATTTTGGAGATGTAGCAGCGCTTTCAAACGTAACAATTCAATTAAATAAAGGAGAAATTGTAGGATTAGTTGGTGGAAACGGGGCAGGAAAAACCACTCTCCTTAGACTATTATGTGGAGTTTATCGACCTTCATATGGCACAGTAAGATTCGTTGACGATGGAGAAAATAAACCAGTTGATGAGGTTAGAGAAAGACTGGGAGTCGTCCCAGAATCAACAGGATTGTACAGTAGATTGACAGCGTGGGAAAATATTCGATATCATACTAGAATACATGGTCGTAATGATGAGAAGTCATGGGATAGAACACATAGATTTGCTAAAGCTCTTGATATTGAAGATGAATTACATCGCCCTACTCGTGGTTTTTCTAGAGGTATGCGCCAAAAAATTGCATTGATTCGAGCAATTGCACATGGTCCTGATCTATTGTTATTGGATGAGCCGACAGCTGGATTAGATGTTACAAGTGCAAGGAAAGTAAGAGATTTAGTAAAACAACTAGGGGATGATGGGGGCACTGTGATATACAGTACTCACATGTTATCTGAGGCTCAGAGAATATGTGATAGAATAATAATTCTACATAATGGTACAGTTCGAGCAGATGGATCTCCAAGTGAGTTACTTGAAGATACATCCTCCGAAGATCTTGAAGATGCATACATATCATTGACTCGAGATGTAGCAAGAAGCGAACCCATAGAGAAAGCATCTACAATTTCTAATATTTTGCTTGGGATATTTTCTAGAAAAAATCGTACACATAATGGAGGTGAAGAAGAATGAGTCGACTTCAAATTGTTTGGACTGTAACATCTAAAGAATTACTAGATTTCGTTAGAGACTGGAGAACATTAGCAGCAATGTTACTAGTTCCACTAATTCTTTTCCCAATTATTTTTGTTGCAGTTCCTATGTTTTTACAGGGGGAAGCTGAAGAACTAGGGGAATATTCTGTTTCTGTACAATTATTAATTGAGGAAGGAGAAGATAATCCTAATGAATTAATTCAACTCTTGAATTCATCTTCAGTAATTGTTCACTATAGTAATACTACTTTTGATGAAAATAAGTCACTTTCAGATCACGAGATTCTGAGAGATGAAGCCTCATTATCTATTAGAAACGGAGAATTTGATGCTATTTTGTTACTTCGTGATGGAGATGGCAACGCTTCAGAAAATTGGGAATATGTAATATTTTCAGATAGTACTGATGAATTATCCAGAGAGGCTAGGGCAAGGTTGCTTAACCAAATCGATATTTGGGAAGATGAAATAATTGATTCTACTTTATCTGAGAATCAATTAGATCGTGATGATGTTTACGATCCAGTCACATGGGACGGGACTGTAGAAGCAGCAGATATTGCAACATCTGGTGAGCAAGCAGCCTTTACATTTGCATTATTTGTTCCATTTATTATCTCATTATGGACTGCTACATCTGCAGTACAACCATCGATTGATCTTACTGCAGGAGAACGTGAAAGAGGAACATTAGAAGCATTATTGACTACACCAGTTGCAAGATCTGATCTTATGTGGGGTAAATGGTTAGCAGTAGCAATAATTGCTAGCGCATCAGTACTATTGCAATTGGTAGGATTATTCGTTGCAATTAGATTCTTAGCAGCAGGGGTGTTAACACCGCCATCTGTATCGATAGTAGGTTGGATTCTTTTCGTAGTCACAATTTTACTATTCGCAATTTTCGTCGTCGCTGTAGAAATGGCTGTTGCAATGAGGGCAAGGTCTGTGAAAGAAGCTGGATCTACACTAGGTCCTATGGTAATCCTATTCATTGGCCCGGCATTATTTGCACAGTTCGTGAATATGGAAAACATCGAAGCATGGTGGTTTATTGCTCCAATATTCAACATATGTTTAGGAATGAGGGCATCTTTGTTGGGCGATGTTTCAATTATTCATGCAATGTTATGGATGGGCAGTAGTATTCTCTATGCGTTGATTGCTACAGGATGGGCATCTAAACAATTCAATAGAGAAGACTTGGTTGAAAGCATATCATGATATTACTCAGGTAATACTATGGTATTATTACTGGTTATCTATACGGCAATATATGCCTAAGGTCAGTCTAGATATGCCTCAGCAGATTGTTGAGGATTTGAAGAGACATGTTGGCGATGATAAAAAGTATGTTAGTTTAGCAGACGCTATCAGAACAGCATGTAGAAAATTATTAGATCAATTGGATGAAATTGATGCAAGACATGGTAGGTTGGAGGAATAATAATGGTTGGTAAAGAAGAGGCAGAACAAGCTGTAAAAACACTACTTAGTTATCTAGAATCAGATTCTTCACGAGAAGGTCTTATGGATACTCCAAAGAGAGTAATTGAATCGTTCGATGAGATTTTTTCGGGATATGATTTGGATGCTGCAGATGTATTGTCATCTACGTTCAATGCGGAAGGATATGATGGGATTGTATTGTTAAGAGATATCGAATTTCACTCAACTTGCGAACATCATCTTCAACCATTTAGTGGTAAAGCCCATGTTGCATACATACCAGTTGATAGAATTGTAGGAATTAGTAAATTAGCACGTCTTGTAGACATGCACGCTAGAAGATTGCAGAATCAAGAGAGGATTACAAAATCTGTTGCTGATGATTTAGAGACTCATATTTCTCCATTAGGTTGTGCTGTAATTGTCGAAGCACGTCATGGATGTATGAGATGCAGAGGAATTGCTAAGCAGAATGCAGTTATGACTACTAGTTCGATGAAAGGCGTATTTTTTGATAAATCTGATGCAAGATCTGAATTAATGCAATTAATTCAATCTAGGTCATTAGATTCTTGATGTGATATGATGAATAATGATCAATTGTATTACGATTCTCTAATTGCTCAGGGGCATATTCCTGAGCATGCTTTACATTATACTCGAATGTACTATCCGAATTTCTATCCTATTGTGAATCAACAAAATCTCAATCATAACACAAATTTCTATGTTCCAGCAGTTCAACAAAAAAAGAAAGATCGTACTATATTGATAGTTATTGGAGTAGTAATATTTGTTTTGATAGTTGTTGCCATGTTGATTATCGCTGTAACTGCTGTCGTGATATTTGATTCACCTGATAATACTCCTGAATTTGGTTTTAGAGACGATGTATCAAACGCATTGTTTGAAAATCTAGGTGATAATATGGCTCCATACGATTCAACAAATTATCCTGATTTTAGTAGCGTAGTATACATTGAAGGTGCAACTTCAGATGGAGAAGTATATTCTGGTTCAGGTGTATTGATTGGAGAAAGATGGGTATTGACAGCAGCTCATGTTGTTGAAGGACTGGAAGTTTCAGAAACAAATGTTTGGTTTGGAAATGATTACCAATTAGCAGTTGCACAATCACCGATTTCTGATTACTACATTCATCCTGGATGGCCATATGCTGAGAAATATTCCTCATCTGAGATTGATGAAATATTAGAAGAAGGTACTGATATTGCTCTAATTGAACTAGCCGAATCAATCTCAATTACAGAAGACATATCAATTGCTCATTGGAATAATGACACTGATTTGATAGATGGTGAACAATTACTTGGTTCATCGATATATGTTTCAGGTTACGGGGATTATAATGAAGGAAATTCGATGTGTACCGATTATTGTTTAACAGATAGTGATGGCTTATATTCGAAAAGAAGAGCTTGGGAAAATACTCTTGACAGGGTAGTTCTAGACATCGATTCATCGATTAATTTTGATGGTCAAGATAAATGGAAAGGTGGATGGGTAGTATACGATTTTGATAGTCCATCTTCTGATAATAATGGTTTAGCAAAGGGCAAGTCTTACAGTTTTGCTCAGGGCGATTATTCCTACGGTGGTAAAGGTGATAGTAATCCTCAACCTACTGATCTTGAAGGAACTAGTGTAGCAGGAGATTCTGGTGGTCCTACTTTTGCTCTTATTCAGGGTAAATGGCAAGTGATTGGTTTAACTTCTCATGGCAGTGAAGCCGCAAATTATGGCGATGTAGCGTTCAATACTGCTGTATCTTCTCATAGTGATTGGATTTGCAGTCATGATACGGCAGAGGAAATTCCGGGGTGCTAAAATGGACGAGAATAAATACCCAATTGTTGAGATTTTTCATTCAGTTCAGGGCGAAGGATTCCATACAGGAGTACCTCATGTATTTGTTCGATTTGGTAATTGTAACTTGAGATGTGAATGGTGTGATACTGACTTTCTCACGTATGAAGAAATGACTTTGGCTGAGATAGTAGAAAAAATCCTCTCATTCAACTGTAAAAGAGTCATTTTCACGGGAGGCGAACCTGCTATGCAAGATTTAGCAACTATTGGTATTATTTTGAAAGAGAAAGAAATTCATCTATCGATTGAAACTAATGGAACAATACCTGTAGACCCAGTAATTGACTGGATTTGTGTATCTCCAAAAGATCAAATGTATCCTAATTCCAAAATCAGTCAAAGATTTGGAAATGAATTGAAGGTAGTATATTGTGGGCAAGATCTTTCTATGTATGATGAACTAAAATTAGGTTTTGAGCATCATTACATTCAACCATTATACATGGACAATGTTAGTATAGAATCCAATGGTAAGAGTTTCCAAATTGTTGAAGATTTGGTGAAGAGATCTCCAGGATGGAGACTGTCGTTACAGACTCATAAATGGATGGGTGTTTTATGATGTCATCAAGAGCTGTTATGGCCTTGTCAGGTGGTATGGATTCTACCTCTTTACTTCTGAGATTGTTAGCACAAGGCTATCATGTGACATGTATTAGTTATCGATATGGTCAGAAACACACGATTGAAATTAGTAAAGCAACTGAAAATATTGAACGATTACAAATGAAATCATTACCTGTAGAACACAAAATAATTGATCTTACTTCAGCAATGAGTTCTTTTCATTCTGCATTAACCAGTCAAGATTTTGAAATTCCTGAAGGACATTACGAAGAAGAACAGATGAAACAAACAGTTGTGCCAAATAGAAATGCGATTTTCTCATCCATTTTGTATGGAATGGCATTAAGTGTCTCTTCAACACAAGATTCTGATGTATTGATTGCATTAGGAGTTCATAGTGGAGATCATGCAATTTATCCTGATTGTCGTCCTGAATTTTATAATGCATTGTCTACTGCTTTTGCTATAGGAAATTGGGATTCGGAGAGAGTTAGTTTTGAATTGCCATATATCAATGGAGACAAGTCTACAATCCTCAAGGATGCTCTAGAATCTTGTGAAATTTTGAATCTTGATTTCGATGAAATATTGCGAAGTACTATCACATCATATAATCCAGATGAGTTAGGAAGATCTAGTGGTAAATCCGGATCAGATGTTGAAAGGATTCTTGCATTCCATGAAATTGGTCGAGTAGATCCAATAGAATATGTTGAATCTTGGGAATCAGTGTTAGAGAATGCTTTGAGATTAAAGAATGAATTCGGTGAATAATATGGTAAGTGAACAAGATAAAGAATGGAAGCAGAGGTTAAGTCGCTTAGCATATAGAGTAACAAGGAATGGCGCAACAGAAAGGCCATTTACTGGAGAACACTATCTTGAAGAGAGAAACGGAGACTATCACTGTATTTGTTGTGGTCATCTACTTTTTACTTCTGAAATGAAATATCATTCAGGGTGTGGTTGGCCAGCATTTCATACTGAGCATGAAGATGCAGGCATCAAACGGATTGTTGATATCAGCCATGGGATGCGTAGAATAGAAGTGAAGTGCGGTAAATGTGATGCTCATTTGGGCCATGTTTTCGAAGATGGTCCACAAGAATTTGGTGGTGAAAGGTACTGTATCAATTCGGTATGTTTGGATTTTAAGATGGAGAGATCTGAATGACTAGATTTTTCAGTTCAAAGAAATATGGTCACGAAAGAGGACTTTCAGCAGCATTTAGACAATGGCGTGCTGACAGTCATTGCAGATTTATGCATGGCTATTCATTAGAGTTCGAATTCGTTTTTGGAGCAGTTGAATTAGATGAGAATAATTGGGTAGTCGATTTTGGTAGTTTGAAAGATTTAGAAGCTTGGCTTAGGATAAATTTTGATCATAAGACATTAGTCGCATTTGATGACCCTATGTTCTCAGTCTTCGAAGGAATGAATGAAACTGAAGTGATTGATATGGTAACAGTCGAAGCAACAGGTTGCGAGATGTTTGCTAAAATGGCTATGGAATATGCAAGCGATTTAATTCAGAAAATATACGGCGAAAGATGTTGGGTTGAAAGCGTGACTGTCAGAGAGCATGGTGCGAACAGCGCGATATGCAGAAGGTAATTATTCGTCTTCATATTCTTCTAGTGCTTTAGCAGCATCTTTGAGAATTCCTAGTAAACGATGAGCTTCAAATTCATCTGGCCCACTCCTCATCAAGGTTCTAATTAATTGTTCTTCTGCACCACGCCTTTTGCTTTCATGTAAAGGGAGTGATTTAGCAATTCGCGCAGCGGTTTCTCTCATAGTTCTTCGTTGATCTGGATCCATCATTCGTTTTTTATTTTTTAATGATTCATCGATTTTAGTATACATTGAATATGCAACAACTGTCACTGCATGTGAGAGATTGAGTATAGGATATCCTTCCCACGACGGAATTGTCAATAGAAGGTCACATTGACGCAATTCATCTTGCAGTAAACCTATACCTTCAGGGCCAAAAACAATTGCTACTCTTCCAGTTAAGCCATGAAAATTATCGATTAATTCATTGGGAGTAAGGAAATGTCTGAATTGAATTTTTGAACCTAATTCACGTTTTCCAGAGGTTCCAATTACCAATGAGATATCGTTCATGCATGATTCCCAATTTTCATGAATTTCGGCATTGTCTAGTACAGATTGAGCATGTTTAGCTCGGTTTCGTGTTTCTTCATCCCATTTACCATCATGCCCAATGACTCTTAATTTATTGAAACCAAAGTTTAGCATTCCTCTACAAACAGCACCTATGTTACCTGAAAATGCAGGTTTAACTAAAACAAAAACGATTTCAAGAGGGTATTCAGGTGTAGGGATATCTAGTCGATTACCCACAGGGTTCGCCTCTAATCGCGACGTCTTTGAACATAGCGAGTGATGTATCCTGCAATCCAATTTCTCATTCGCTTGTTTGAAACATCAGAGTACTGAGCAACTAATACCTTGTTGTTATCGAAATCCGCATTAAATTTATCTGGATACATTTCGACTAGAAGTAGAGCTCTGCTCTTGATAAATTTAGGTCGAATATTACCCATTTTATGCACCATCCTCGTCAGTTTCATCATCAATTTTTACTTCAATGGGAAACCCTTCTTCTCGAGTAACTACTACATTGATTCTACGAGGAGGTTTTTGCATGCCTCTTTCCCAAATTTTGTGATTGACTGTTTCATCTATCCAAATTGTCTCTTCATTAGTGACCTTCATGTGGCGAACAACATGGCGCTTGACCTCTTCCATTGCCCTATTAGCACGTCTTGTTCGAGGTACTTTCCAAGCTCCACGTAGAGGAATAGTCATTCTTCGTACATCTGCCATTTATTCACCTCTGAAGTTTTGATCTACGCCAATTATGGCGTTTAGGATGTGATTGTACCTTTCTATTAGTGCGTAGAATAACCCATACAGGTACACGACGATTAGTCTTAGCAACCTTGTTTAATCGTTGCTTTTTACCAAAAGTTTTGTTTGACGACATAATTTCACCTCTTTACATTTCAGCACTTGCAACTTTGCCAGCAACACGATCTAGCAATGAATGAGCAGCAGGTGTAATTACTCTTCCAAGAGTCTTACTTCCTGAGGCATTCTTTTTGAGGACTGTAAGTCCGGATTGATCCAATTGTTGAAGAATTTTCCTAGTTATGTTTCTAGAACCAGTAACTGCCCTGTTAGGTCTTACACCACGATTCTTGATTCCGCCATACATTTGTGCAAGATGATTTGTTCCAATTGGGCCATGTATGGCAACCTTGCGAAGCATTGATGCAGCCCTAGTTTCCCACCAATCTTCCTGAACTGGTGGCATTTCTCGGTGAGTACCAGTCTTTACATCTACAGCCCATTCAGGAGCAGAAACAAGTTCGAAATTATCCATTTCAGATCTTAATGCAGCAACTAATTCGGTAGGAGAAACATCACGGTAAGACGTCATCATATCACCAAAAGCATCTCGGCGACTTTCCCCGTGTATATGAACCCTGTGAGTTAACAGTCAGCCATATTCTGCCAAATTGCATTTCTTAGGTGAAAAGCGCGGATTTGAAAGGGTATTGGTTGTGGGTCCAATGTGCGCAGGGCCCTGAGTCAGAATCCAAACATGCTTCGAACCATTATTGGTCTCGGACTTACACTTGTTCTAATCCTTAGTTATGCAGTCTATTCTGCTACCCTTGACTCATCATTTTATCTTGCTAAATCCTCCAATCTTGAAGCATCGTTAGAAGTTACAGAAGATTCGGTTAATGGTACGTATTCGTTCGAAACCAATTCTGCCATTACCTGGATGAACATCACAATCGATAACTCACCAGTTGGTACAATATTAGAAGTTTCATCCTTGGGTGGTGTTTGGTGGCATCATCCTGAGTTGGGGGAAAATGTTGGAGATACACCATTCCAGTGTTTTGCACCCGATACGTCAGATTATGAGGGATTAGTTGAGTATTGTACTGAATCATCTACTCACCGCATTGATGTTGATAATCAGTCAGAACAATTTAGAGGAATTTTATCTAAGGATTTACCTCTATCTGGTTCATGGGCATTTATCGCAGACAATTCGACTGAAGCTGATGAGATTGCTAATACTACCGTTATAGATTCTATTTTACCACGAACATGGACCATCAAGATGCTAGATGAAGACAATCAACAAGTTAACACCAGTGGAATGGGTGTTTCTGTATCAATAGTAGAGCATGAGATCTACGAAGTTTCTCCATATCGAATAGACCCTGTGACTGAAATGATTTGGGGAATGACTGCTTTGATTGGATGCTTCGGAATTGTACTTATTCTACCACTTTCACTTTATTTGGTGGCTGCTGCTAAATCAAAGAAAGCAGCTGAAATTAATACAATAAATGAATCTGAATAAGCGCCGTGCTGTTCATTAAGTCGTTAGCAGATGGACAATTATGAACGGAACGCGAGGACGTGCGGCTCTCGGGTTGGTCCTGCTCTTTGTCTTCGTAAGTATGCACCCAATAGTTGATGCTACAAATTCTAGAGCTGCTGTCGATGTTACTCCCTCTACTTTTACTACCTCGTATGCATCTTCAGCAGATGCTACCTTGTATGATTCTTTATCGAGATCAACATCCAATCCAGGCCGTCCTGTAGATTTATGGATTATAGATGGAATGCTTGGTGTCCAGCATACTTTGACAGTAGGAGTAGAGAATCTAGGTACATCATCTGCTTCAAATGTTGCAGTTGAAATTGTAGTGTTACATGATGAATATGACGGATTTGAGTTATTCAATACAACAGTATATGTTAGTTTAGTAAATTCTCAAAGTACACAATCTGTCTCGACTACTTGGCTGCCAACTTACAGCGGTAATCATACTGTAAGAGTCACAACAAATCATGCATCAGATACTAACCCATCCAACGATATAGGATATTCTACAATCACTATTGGTTTCCTTTATGAGAGGTGTGAGTCTTCATCTACATGGAGCAGAACATCAAATTGGCGTATAGATGCAGATAATCGTCTAAACGGGGTATCATCATGTAGAATTGGTGGAACTACAAGTACAACTAATTACGGAAATATGTGGGCTGAGCGTTTACGTAGTCCAACGTTAGATCTATCAGATGCACACCCGAATCCTACAAATGGATATGGATTAGGATTTTTCTATACGGGTAATGTTGCTCAAGGTGATTCGCTACAGGTTAGAGTCTTTGATGGGTCAACTGCTGCTAATTTATTACCAAATGCTGGTTTGTCGGGAGAAGTCACTGGACAACCATCCAGTTGGCTAATACAGGTTAGTACTGTAGACGGTCGAGGTGTTCCTTGGCTAGAGATACCTCCTTCAGTAATGGGCCCTAACTCAATAATAGAATTTCTTTTCACTTCTGATAGTACTGGTAATGAAATTGGATATTGGATAGAAGACATAGTCATGTTTTACGATCAAAAAGCGTCTTCTTCTGAGTTTGGACTTGATCTTCAGGGTTCTCCAACATCAACATCAGCCCGAGGTGAATGGTCAGATATGGGATTCTCTGTGAGAAATACAGGTAATATTAGTGATAAGTTTACACTTGAAGCCAATGGATTGCCTGCTGAATGGGAATATCGTTTTACACATCCAAGTGGGAGTGGTCTATTATCTGGAACTGAAATTACAATTTTACCTGGTGAATCTAGAAATTTTAGATTACAAACTAAACCACCTGAAAGTGCTTCAACAGGATCTATTCAGGGTAATATAATCGTACAAAGCGTTCAAGAGAACACTGCTACAGATTCTTTGTCTTTCAGTGCGGGTGTTGCCCCAAGGTATGAATCTCAGTGGTCATCTATTTCTCCATCCCCTAAGTGCGCTCCTGGAAATGTATGTAGTCACTCTGTAGTTTTAGAAAATACTGGAGATGGTAGTGATACTTTCATAATTTCAGTTGATGGAATTTCAGTTCCTAGTGGGTGGGCATTCGGGGTATCATCGACACAAGAATCTTCCATTACTCTTGAGCCTAGTCAAACAGAAGTAGTTGATTTTACGATTGCAATTCCATCAGATGCGTTACCGGGTGAAACTGCAGTAGTAAGTATAGTGTCCTCAAGTCAAGCAGATTCAAGTTCTGAAGCTAGTCAGCAGTTAACGATAGAAGCTAGCATGATATCAGACATAAGGATTGTAGAATCGTGGGATTCTATGGAAACACACATTCTTCCAGGTGAATCAATAGAGTTGGAATGGGAAATACACAATGATGCTGGGCGACTAGATCAAATCGAGTTTAATTGGACATTAGAGGGTGCTCAAACATGGACAGTATCGCTATCAGGTCCATCTACTGCTTCGATTGCAGGGGGATCTCATTCATCAATGAGAGTATCCTTACACGCTCCAAATGACGGACATGCCGGAGATCCTGCACCAATTATTACTCCTGTAATTACATCGACAAAATCATCAATTTCGTTTAGTGGAGAATCAGTTACTGGACCTAGAATTGCTCAAGTACATTCGCTTTCAATGGATATATCAACTGATAATTTTGTTGCATTTCTTCCTGAACAACCATCACCTATTCATTTCACTGTCACAAATCATGGTAATGGGGTAGATAGGGTAAAGATTTCAGTTGAAGGTTTACCAAATGGCTGGACAACTAATATGCTGGTTGATGGTGAAGTAAGTGACTCAACATTTGATGTCGATTTAGCAGGATATGAAGGAGACGTTGCTAATATCACAATGATAATAATTGCAGACGCCTCTATGAGTCCAGGTACTGAATTATGGCTTACTTTTACCGCTGACTCGGAAATTCAATCCCTAACAAATGCTCCATCTGTAATTCAGGTTGGTTATGTGGATGTCATCAAATCACACTATGTTGATGAATGGCACCATCAAATTGAGAATGTAAGGTTGGGTGGAATGGTCAATTCAAGTTATTCTATAACAAATACTGGAAATGTCATTGATCAAGAATTACGAACTAAAGTCTCCATTTCTCCTATAATTCCTGGATTAGAAATGACTATTTTCATAGATGGAACTGAATTCATGGCAAATCAATTCATTCCGTTAGATATATCTCCTGGTTCTAATAGTACAATTGATGTCTTAATTTTAATTGATGAAACAGTTTCACTTGGTACTGAAGTTACTGTAACAAAATACGTAATTGGCGGCGAATCTAATTCCCCACAGCAATCTGAAGAAAAATTGATTTTTTCGATTACTGAAATGAGAGCATTGTCTTTAGGAACTCCTCCACTTAATACAATTGAAATGGGTCCTAGCAGTAGAATAGATTTGACATTGGAAGTTCAAGGAAAATCTACTCAGGCGGAACAGGTATCTGTTTTGATCTTAGCTCCATCAGGAATTGATGTGAAATGCACTCCACAGAATGGCGCAGGTGTTCCTACTGTGACTATTCAACAATCACCCGATGTAAATGATGTTCAACAAATTCAATGTGAGGTGATTACTGAGGTAGATTATACAGAAGGAGAAATAGAATTTACTTTGGTTGCATCAGACAATGAAATAATTGGAAAATTCACTACTCAAGTCAATAGACCTCAAGGAGAGTCCGGTGGATTTGAAATTGCAGGTGCTGATCCTATGGTAATTGGTGGGTCATTGCTGATTATTGTGTTAGCCGTAGTATCACTTTTGATTGCATTTAGATTAAGAAACAGGATTTCTGAAGAAGATGAAATGGAATATCTAGATGATGATGTGGTTGAAGATTCCGAATATATCCCGGAACAAGTCCTCGCAAATGCTTCTACACCAATGGTTAATGATACAGTCTCAGAAATTACATTAATACAGCAATGGACAGATGAAAATGGACATTCTTGGAGGACAATGAGTGATGGTTCAACTGAGTGGTGGAATGGTTCAGATTGGTCCAAGTATTCTTGATTATAAAGATTCAAAAATATAGTATATTCCACTTGCAACTATACCAATCATAATTGCATGGTTAATCATATCTGATTTTAAGCGTTCAAGAAATAATTTACCTACTTGCACACCCAGTAATGCAGAAATTGTTAGGGGTAAAAGTAGAATAAAATTCTCAAAAATTTCTGTTTCATTGAAAATTAAGTAAACAGGAATTCGTGTTAAATCTACACATAATGCTAGAACACTCGCGGTGGCAGCATATGACATTTTATCGCTCAATCTACGTTTGAGAAACATTGCTCTGAGTGCTCCTTGGTGACCTGATAGGCCACCCATAAAACCTGAACCAAATCCTCCAATTCTATCATTTGCATCTGGAATTCTGTATCCTGTCCATGCTTCACTAATTGTAAGAATAGGTAGAATGACCAAGAATATTCCAATGATCAGCAAGAGAGGTTCTTGAGGAACCTGACTCTGAAGTAATGCACCACCTATAGCTCCAATTACCAACCAAATACCGTATCTTTTGAATGCATCAAAATCAACAAATTCCTTTAGAACAACTAATTTCCAACCATTATGTGCTCCATGTATTACTGCGACGATTGCTACAGCCTCATGTGGCCCAACTATGAAAAGAACCAATGGCGTAAGCATTGTTGATAGTCCGAATCCAGCAGGAACAGTAAGTGCAGCAGCAATGAATGCACCAAATGTAATAATGAAAATAATAAGAAAATCCATCTAATCACCTTCTATATATAGCCATTCGAAATTTTGATCTGATAAAGTATGGCTACATATTTTATGTGAGACAGTAGGTTTTTGTGCATGTATTTCTATTAGACTACTTCTGCCTAGTCCATCTAATGCGGTGCAAGTTCTTTCTTCTACTGGGGCAATTTCTTCTTTGAAAGTTACATCTAAATGATTACATATTTCTTCAAAACTATTAGTTCCGTCACAAAGTTCCCAAACGATTGTCATCAAAGGATCCATTGGTCTTCTTAGAAATTTAGAACCTCCTAGAATTCTATGAACTATTTTTTCAATTCTTCCAAATTTTTTCGGAGTAAATAAAATTGCAATACGTCCCTCTCCAGTAGTAGGTCCACGCCTAGTATCATATCCCCAGGCAATTTCATTTCTAACCGGATAACACCCAATCAAATCCTTTGGAGTTAACATCTTGTTCACCAATCAGACATCCATGTCCAAATTACTAGTACTACCATTAGTGAAGAACCTAGAATGGCAGTGAATATAGTAAATTCTCTCCTGTCAGTAAAATTTCTTCCCCACCAAGTGACAACTCCAAGTAAACTACAAATTGCCAAGATGAGCCACCAAAGTGGAGGGGGCATG
The DNA here is from genome assembly GCA_002502625.1 of Euryarchaeota archaeon UBA125. Classification (GTDB taxonomy): domain Archaea; phylum Thermoplasmatota; class Poseidoniia; order Poseidoniales; family Thalassarchaeaceae; genus MGIIb-N2. The sequence continues at coordinate 3,342 of DAPV01000020.1, read as the reverse complement.
GCACTCACAGATTGTCATAAGAATTGAAGGAATCGGATGTTAATATAGGCGTCATTCATGAACTATGGATATAGCGACTTACCGTGGCTTGGTGGAATACCGTTGATGAGTTCCTACAGAAAGTAGGATATTTATCTGGAATGTCAATCACTAATTCATTAACCCGTATTGTAGTTATTGAGTTTGTTTTACTAATTTTTATTATTCCTGCTATGTATCTACCTAATTCTTTGAGAGTAATTGGACTGTTATGTGCATTCATGTCTGCAATATTAGTATTATCAGTTCATCGAGTCTGGTCAGCAGATGAGAGAAGACGAAGAGAGATTGCCAATAGGGTAATGGACGGAGATCCAGATATTGGAAATGACCATAGAATCGATGTATTGGTTGCTAGTCTTCATCTATTATTTATTGTACCCTTATTACTTCAGAGAGTTGATGAAGTATTCGATATTTATTCTGTAGATAATCAAAATTTCAGTGTGTGGTTCATGTTTGGAATGGATTTATTTTCTCGAAGTCTTTTAGATTGGGCAGAAGTTTACGAAATTAGATTTTCTGATGTAGATTCTTCTTCTATGTCTGGAAAACATCTTATTCTCTTTCTACTAATTTCCATAGATTTGTTATTGATTCAGTCAATCATTCGATTGATTGGCATAAGAGGTACAATTCGTGAAGGAGTAAGTGCAGCTGCTCGAGATCCTGAAACAGCAGCGCGTATTGGTAGACGTGTAAATAAAGCCTTACTAAAATCAATTTTAGATACTGATATAGTTGATGAAAAAAGAAACAGAATAAGAGCTCTAGCAATTACTGGAGGTCCGAACGAGGTAGAATCATTATGGAAACTTCTCGCTGATGATTCAGTAAGGACTGAAACTTTAGCCACATTGATTAGAATTGGAAAGATTGAACAAACAAATCGATTAGTGAATTCTTCTAATGTAACACTACGAGCATCTGCGATTCAATGGATGCTATTGGCACCAGATGGTCCCCATTATTTCCATATCCGCCAATTAGAATCAGATCCTTCACCTAGAATTCGAATATCTGTTTTAGAATCACTAGAAGACGCTCCTTTAGATATCGCTTCTCCTTCTATAATTCGTTCGTTAAATGATTCTGATGATGGTGTCAGAATTGAAGCCAGCAGGCAACTTAGGAGATTGACTTCCGAAGATATTCTTCAATATGCACCTATGCTTCTGCAAAGTAATTCAATTGCTTGCAGGATTCATGGAGTTGAAGCTCTTGCAGCAGTTGAAGATGGTAGAGTAGTGCCCCACATTGTCAAAATGTTTGATGACGAAGATGATAGGGTAAAAATTTCGGCTCAACAAGCAATTGAACATCTTCAAAGATTAGCCAAATTAACCGAATAAATTGATTGAAATCAATCTATCTGGCAAGACCATCAATCATGGCTTCAATTGTCTCTGGATTAGCATCTTTATTCTTACCAGATACACAAGATCTGCCCATTACATCGGCACCAATGAATGAAAATTGTTGACGCATTGCCATGATTACATGAGTGCCTCCACCACCACTATGTGTGCCTAAACCAACAGGCTTACCTGTACACATATTACGAAAACTCTGCCAGTCTAAAGACATCCATGCAATTGCATTATTCAGAGTAGGAGGATATGATCCGTTGTATTCTGGAGCAAGCACTATCCAGGCATCAGATTCAGTCATGATTTGAATTAATTCAGATACATCTGGTGTTTGTTCTGGATCTTTTGAACGTGCTACTGTAAACAATGGTAGGTCTAATTCGGACAAATCAATAATTTCTACATCATGGCCTTTGTCTTCTGCTGATGTAGAGAACAACTCTCCCAATTCATAGTTAGTACCTGATGTTGCTGTGATTATTAGAAAGCGAGCCATGCCCCTCGCACACGCTATCTGTACTTCATACATTCTTCTTTACAGAATGATAAGAGATGCTCATGTTCAGATAACGCTTATTGCGGAACAGAATTACGGGCATTCGATAATATGGTCTCGCACGGGCATGAACACTGTCCCCACTGTGGTGTAGAGCTACAAGGTGATGAACCTCTATGTCCATCTTGCTCCGGTGCATTATTTGGAGTTGCACGAAGACAAAGCAAGACAGAAATTGCTAAAGAAACAGCAAAGGAAATTGCAAGTCGTACATCTGACGCTATTTCAACAGTATCTGAAAAAGCTAGTGCATTAGGAAAGTCTGCAATGTCTACAGTTGGCGAAGGAATTGAGAAAGCATCAACAAAGATTGGAGAAATTAGTATGCCTACATTACATGCTAACGATCAATCTGATGAGGATACGGGTATGATTCCTATTATGGATGCCCAAGATGCACCTGAAATAAATAATCATGAAACTCCTAATGATATAATTACTGAAACTATTGACGAAACATCTAGATTAGTATCAGAAGGTGAAGCTTTAGCAGCTGCTGGAAAACCTGGAGAGGCATCCGAGAAGTTTCGCAATGCTATTGCAACAGACCCAACAAATGCAGATTGTTGGTTCAATCTTGGCGTAGTTCAAGAACAAATGGGAAATGCGGATGAATCGATTAAATCATTCCAAGTAGCGCTGGTTCACAAATCTAATCACGGGCCAGCAATGGCAAATTTAGCAGTACTAATGGATGCAATGGGTGATGTGGGTGCATCAAAAATGGCTCAAATGGCATTAGATCACTTTCCAGGTCACCCAGTACTAATTCAAATTAGTAATTCGATGATTCCTACTTCCTCAGAATCAACTGTTGAAAGTATACACTCGACTACATCTGCTGAATCAACTATGGACAGTTTCGAATCTCATTCTAATACTCCAACTGCTGGATTGGTTATTGGTGCGAATACGTCTTCAGTAAATGATAAAATGGATTCTGATAATGACCAATTAATAGATGATAATGATACAATTGAAGTTCAAGATTCTATTGATGAATTGAATCATGAACCATCTCAAATTCAGCCCTCTCAGATAGTAAGTGCTGAATGGGGGAATGAGCAGGATGTCGAGATGAATCGTGCTGCTGATATGTTGAGAAGTGGTGATAGTTTAGACGTTATAACTATGATTGAAGGAGAATTTATCCAAAAATATAGTTCTCAAGCAAGACCACATAAAATTCTTGGAGCTGCCTACGCACTACAAGACCGTGTTGAAGATGCGATTTCATCATTTACAATTGGTTTGAATCTAGATAATAATGATGCTCCTGGATGGTATAACCTTGGGCGTTTACACATTAGAAATGGATATCCTGATGCTGGATTTACTTGTTTCACAGCATCACAAATGGTAGATTCAAATCATGTA
>DAPV01000004.1 GCA_002502625.1 Euryarchaeota archaeon UBA125 | reverse complement strand
ACTGATTCAAGTAGTACGACTCAGGGGGGTACCTTCTGTTCAAGGCCTTCGTATTACAAATGCGATTAACATTGAAATTACAATAATTTCTGCACCAAATCCAGAAACAGAATTTTCAGGCTCAGGATCATCAGGGTCCCACGGTAATATGATATTGGTCAAATTATCACCATCTTCTACAGTAAAAACTAGTGTTGAACCAGTAGTTACAGTCAATTCTTCAGGAGTAATCTCCATTGAAGATACTGAGATGTTGTATATTTGAGCCTCTCCTTGAACCACCTTCAGTTCCAAGGTTCCTCCTTGGTTTATTCCATAGTAAGTATGTACTATGTTCTTGTCAGTAACAGTCTCATATCGACATGCAAGGTTGTTTAAACAGGCACTATCCATCCAATTTGGAAGTGTGTATTCGTAAGTTTCATCTGGATCCATCATTGTATCTTGTTCAGGTCCTGGAATGTATATTTCTGCTGAAACTACTGGAATAGAGATTAGGAGAGTTCCCAAAATCGCCATCAGCAGTGTGCGCATATCCTTGTCTCACACCTTACAGTTCATGGGGATGTCGATTGAGATTTTACATTTTTTATCATTTCACAGATAAAATCCAATCCTCGATAATTGGTATTACATCTGCTTCATGAGCGAATTGATTACTTGGTACTTCTACAACTTCTCCATTGGGCAGAATTTCTGCAATCTTTAGCGCATCATCGTGTGCATGTAAGGCATCTGATTTTGCAACACAGATTGCTATTGGAGCAGTTACAGTTTCAAGTTCTGGCCAGATAGAGAACGCACGATTTGCTTTTGTTGATAGTTTCAATCTTCGCATGTCCGCGTTTCTCATTGTCCGAGTGTAACGTTTTTTCTGTCCGGGTTCTTTGACCTTCCACTTCATGTAAGGAATGGCAATCATTCTCATCATTGGAGGATAGAACCACCAAGGCATACTTGTCATGATTACCATCCACCATGGAAAGCGGAATTCTGCATTCGGAGCTAGCAAGAATGCTGAATTTACTTCTAAATGTCCTTTCTTGACTCCTTCAATTACACATGTTGAGCCTAGAGATGATGCAAACCAATCACATTCTGAGGGCTTTAGATTCAAGTTTCTAACAATTTTATCCATGTCTCTAGCATGATTAGGAATTTCATAATCAGAAGATCTTTCTTTGTGTCCCTTTGGGCTCTTAGTAGAATTTTTTTCTCTTGTTTCAATGTAATGAACAGGGCGATGTTGAACCCATTTAGATAGAAGAGGTAGCCATCCTTCTACAACAGACGTCCATCCTGGAATCACGATAACTGGCCTTCTGTTTGCTGATTCTTCATCTTTGGGAGTCCAAGATAGAACATTGAGATTCCAACCATCTGCTCCTTCAACCATCCTACCTTCAAACTTTGATGAAGTGGAACCTAAGGGGTCCTCCATGGCCTTTGAAGAACATCCTACCGAATGATGGTGTCGCTCAATTTCGATTAATTAGGTAAGACTTGAGAGGTATTGGGTCTTCCGAGGGTTATGCGTGCACTCTCGATTCTACTCGTTTTGGTGCTTATCGCTCCAATAGTGAACGCTCAAAGTCTCAATGAAGCATTGCAAGAGTGTCCTGGTACAATGATTGGGAGTACACAACCAACTCAGATTCATTTGCAAGCAACTGATGATCCTACTTCTATGAATGTGATTTGGGCAACTACGACTCGTTCAACTGGAGAAGTTGAATGGAATGGCCAGTCGGCATCTAGTTCAGATTATTGTTACAATCATGATATGGCTTTCCACATGGCTACAATGACAGATTTAGTTCCTGGAGAAGAAGTAACTTATCGGGTTGGAAGTGGAGGAACTTGGTCAAATGATTTTTCATTTACTACAATAGACCCTTTATCAAATTATTTTGAATGGATTTCAATTGCAGATCATGGTGATTCTAGCGAAGCTATGGATGTTAGTGATGCAATTATTTCTGATACTTCTGCCCAGATAGTAACTATTTCTGGTGATATATCCTATGCAGATGGTGAACAATCTACTTGGGATGATTGGTTTAATTATCAACAAGAAAGTATGTCTAGAATTCCTTGGATTACAGGGGTTGGGAATCATGAGAATGAACCAGGTTACGAATTTACACCATATGAACACAGATTCGATTCTGATGGAGAAATCGAATCAGAAACGTTCTGGTATAGTCGTAATTTCCCTGGAGTACATATGGTTTTCATGTCAACTGAGCATGATTTTAATCCAGGAAGTGCACAGTATAACTGGTTAGAACAAGACCTTTCTTCAGTAGATCGAACAATCACTCCATTTGTTATTGTCTATGGGCACAGCCCCATGTATTCCAGTAACAGTTACCATGGTTCAGAAATTGAATTAAGAGATGCAGTAGAGAATCTATATGTTGAGAAAGGAGTTGATTTCGTAGTTGCTGGACACGATCACTTCTATGAGAGGACATGGCCAGTCAATTCTCAAACTGTCATCGATACAGGAATCGAAGGCAAGTTTGCACGTGGGCAAGCTCCAATTCATCTAGTGATTGGAATGGCAGGTCGTTCAGCGTACGAAGATCTCGACGAACCTCAACCAGAGTGGAGCGCATATCGTGAGAACAGTACGTATGGATGGACGAAGTGGACATATGATGGAGAATTAAGAGAGATTAGTTTCACATTTTACAGGATTGATGGAACAATTGGTGATGAATTCCGTCTCCAAGAAGCTTCAATAATCGTAGAATCTGATGACGAATTTCTTGGAGTTCCTGGATTCAGTTCTTTACTTTCGATTCTCGCAATGTTTGGAGCCGCAATTCAAAGATTCACTAGAAGTCAAGGCCCATACTATCCAACCCGAATGCAAGAATCACCAGTATGACAAAGAGAATGAAGAAAGCTACTGGTGCTAATAATGTACCTGTAAGAGTGCCCCATGCAAACATCCTGTCTCCACGAGTGAATCCCCAAATAATCGAACCAATAATTAGTATTGGAATGAAGAGGAGAATCAAATTCTGAATCATGATCAATGTATTTTCAACCCAAGGTTCGGGTAAAAAATCAACACCTGCGTGATTGATTTCAAATCCATTATTTGCTGAAATATTCTTATGAACAGCGAATTCAAAGTAAGTTTCATTTTGTCTCCAAAATATGTTCTCTGTCAAAATTATATTTTCATCATTTACATAATCCCAAGAAGAGCATGAGTCCATATTTTTCCAATCTTTTGGATTTCCATACTGATAGTCCCCCTCACAATGTTCACCATCAAATTCGATGTAGATATATTCTATCCTGCTATTTGTTTCTCCATCACTTTCGATTAGTATATTAAATTCTGACCGAAAAACAGTATAATTTTGTTCAGATATAATGATTGTACCCTTAATATCGATTTCATTATCATCTCGGTGCTCATGACCAAAAGAGCCACCAGCCTCAGGCAAAATATTCTGCTCTATTCCAATTAATATTCCACAAAGTAATGGTATGCCAATTAAACCAATTAAGAACCAACCCCATGATTTGGATTTAGGTACAGCAGGGTCTTCTGTTTGGGTTAAAATGGATGAATCTGAGCCTCCTGTTTCAGAAGTTTTTCCAGATAGGATTACTGTTCTAGATTACTTATTGTCATCCATTTATTTTCCACCCTTCTATTGTTTTACGAATTCTTCCAGCCTTTTCATGTGATATTAGATGAGAGAGAGTTTGGTCTACTTTCAACATTGGATGTGCATCAGGAGTATCAGAGTATGCAAAATTCGCGATTTTCTGTATCTCTGTTATTCCTTGTTCTAGAGCTTCAAGGACTCGATGATGCCGCCCCTCTCTATGTGAAATGTAACGATCCAATAACTTAGCAGGGCGATGAGTAAAGGGGCCATGTGCTGGAAAAAGCATCGATGATTCAAGAGCACGAATTCGTCTCAAACTTTCGATGTAATCATCCATATTTCCATCTGATGAAGGAACTAAAATTGTTCCAACCATTACAGCAAGATCTCCACTGATAACATACTCATCACTTGCTAGACAAATATGTCCGGGGCAATGCCCAGGTGTAATGTACACGTTCCAA
>DAPV01000051.1:17103-30887 GCA_002502625.1 Euryarchaeota archaeon UBA125 | reverse complement strand
GGATCCATTCCATTGGAGAAGAACCATGAGAAATTACGCAAGAACTTGTTAGGATCAAGTCCTCTTGCTCTAAATAATTCAACATATGTCAAACCATTTGACAATGTTAAGGCAGCTTGAGTAATCGGATTTGCTCCTGCTTCTGCGATATGATAGCCAGAAATTGAAACAAAGTAATGATTCCTTACTTCATTATCTACATAGAATTCTGCAACATCTCCCATTAATTTGAGTGCAGTATCAAGATTAAGCACAAGAGTATTCTGGCCCATTGACTCTTTGAGTTGATCGGCTTGTACTGTTCCTCTTACAGTGGACAATGTTTGAGCACGGATTTCTGCAGTTTCTTTCTCATTAGGGGATCTACCTCTTTCAGATTCAAAAATTCGAATTTGTTGACGTATAGCAACAGTAAAAAATGCTGCAAGATGCCACCAGTAATTTCCGTTAATTGTCATAGATACACTGGTATTAGGGTCACAAAGATTGAATCCTTCGAAAAGTCGTTCCATTTCATCAACTGTACTAATACTAACACCTGATTCACATACCTTGCCGAAGATATCCAATCTTTCTTCAGGGTCACGTCCATAGAGAGAAGGTGAATCAAAGGCTGTTGATAAGCGGTTAAATGGTTGATCAGTACAAAGGAAATGAAAACGTTTGTTAGTACGCTCGGAACTACCTTCTCCTGCAAACATTCGAACAGGCAACTCATCCTTTCTCTTGAAGGGGAAAACTCCTCCAGTGAAGGGGAATGAACCAGGTCTGTTCTCTTTAGCAATCCATTGGAATAACTCTCCTCTATCGTTTGTTTCTGGTAGGGCAACCTTTGGCATTTCAATACCTGAAAGAGTGCTTGAGGTAGTCTCTACTGGGATTTCTTTACCTCGAACAGTATAGGATGCTTGACCTGAACGATATGCCTTGGCATATCCATCGAATTCGTTCAATGCTTGCCAAACGTTTTCGGGAATTTCGTTTCTCAATGATTGGGCTTCGTCTGCTAAATCAGCCGCTGCTTCGAGTTTTCCGATTTCCTTCATCCGTTCTGAAGAAGAAGACAATTGTTGTACGAGACGAACTTTTTCAGCGATACCTTGGGCAGAGGAATGGTATTCTCTAACTGTTGAAGCAACTTCTGCTAAGTATCCTTGACGTTCTGGAGGGATTGGTGCATTTCTCTTTGGTAGACCGTCATCACCCAAATTTGGTTCAGCGGCCACAAAATTGGTATTCATTCTACTGTTTAGTAATCCGACCAAACGATGCCATAGTTGATCTACTCCAGCATCAGCGAATTGGGAAGCAATAGTTGGAACGACAGGAAGACTTTCATTACTAGCATCCCACTCTTCTCTATTCCGTTTTACCTGCTTTCGAATTTCAGCCAATGCATCTTCTGCCCCTGGACGATCGAACTTATTCAAAACAACTAGATCTGCAAAGTCTAGAGCTGCTAACTTTTCCAACTGAGAAGGCGCTCCATACTCCCTTGTTGTAACATACATCGATATGTCCGCGACTTCTGTGATAGCATCATTTCCTTGGCCAATTCCACTAGTCTCACAAAGAATCAGATCGAACCCTACAGCACGACAAACATCAATCGCTCTTCCGATACAATTGGCCAATTCTTTCCCGCTATCTCTACTAGCAAAAGATCGCATGAAGAGATGGTCATTGGCTAATGAATTCATTCGGATTCTATCACCTAATAGTGCTCCTCCTGTCTTCTTTCTAGTTGGATCAGTTGCGAGTAAGGCAATCTTTAATCCTGGATTATCTCTTTGTATTCTCAACATTAATTCATCAGTAAGGCTAGATTTTCCTGCCCCGCCAGTTCCAGTTAAACCAATAACGGGGCATCCATTTCCTTGTTTGCGACTTCGACACTCTTCTAGTTTTGAGTTGAATAGTTTGTCGTCTCCATTTTCTGCTAATGTGAGTAACTTTGCTACTGCTCCATGGTTTGAAGCATCAATAGGGCCTGAGAGATCTGAATATCTACTACTGTCTAACAAATTAATTTGAGAAGCAGTCTCCATTGCATTTTCAACCATCCCTACTAATCCCAAATCTCTTCCATCGTCAGGAGAGTATATTCTTGCAATTCCAGAATCTCTTAGATCTCTTATTTCTCCGGGTAAAATCGTCCCTCCGCCTCCACCACAAAGGAACACGTGTTCGAATCCTGATGCATCAAGAATCTGCTTTGTATGGGTGAACATTTCAACGGCTCCACCTTGATATGACGTGATGGCGATTGCATGAGCATCCTCTTGAATTGCTGCCCGTGCAACTTCATCTGCTCCTCGATCGTGTCCTAAGTGTATCACTTCGCATCCTCTGGATTGAAAGATTCGTCGAAAAATTCCGATTGCGGCATCATGTCCATCGAAAATAGCAGCTGCAGTGATAATTCGTAATGGCATCTTTCCTCCAGATGCTCGAATTGCCGGGCCATCAGGCGAACTGCCTGAGTCACTTGCCATGTACTGTCGAATCCCTGATCCGTCAAGAGTTCACCGGCTATTTCTATAATAGGCAATTATTTACTTTTTTATTAATTAAAATAGAATTTTATATTATTATATTAAGTAAAAATGAAATTAAATTATATTTTATGAACTTTTTTAGTTGCATTTTATACATTCTCGACTATTTAGTATGTCTGCCGCGAGAGAAAGGCGGATGCTGGAGAACCCAATGAACGCGAATTTAATTTCAAGCCCACTTTTGTGGGTGGATTAGGTTCGCTGTTCCCGACAAATGTGAATCGTACACATTTGTAGAAATGATTCACCTTTGACTAATTAATGCGAAATATAATTTTTTTTAATTTTTTAAGCCGAAGAGGATATGACCTTCCTTGGACTGTGAACGTTCATGGTTGACATGTCGGAGTTGAATTCAGCTGCCGAAACTTACTCTCTTGAGGCATCGATTTTCTTGGTTGCTGCAGGATTAGTTTGCTGTTTATTCGGTCATCGTATGCTTGCATGGATTGTTGGATTGAGCATCGGAGGAGTCGTTGGTCTCACTATTTTCGGTATTGTTTCTACTATGGAATCAGCTCCAGTAGGTGGAGATGAAGTGCTTGGAATTTCAATCGTTGTTGGACTGATTGCAGGAGCAATTGTATTCCGTTTCGTCAATCGAATCCACATGTTGGTTGGAGGCTTAGTTGGCTTATTGGTGACTTTGATTGCTCTTACAGTCATGGAACCATATTATTCCACATCCATGATAATCAAAGCGATTATTGCAGATGTAGGATTCTTATTGGGCGCTAGATTGCTACGTAGCCAATCTAATATTATCTCCTATCTCGCTTCATCTGGAGTAGGAGCAATCGGTGTTATGATGGGTTTATCAGTGCTAGTTGGGGGTTCAACAAGTCCACTTCTGATTGATATTTCATCGACTACCAATCGTTCGATTTTGTTTATTGCTGCTGCAGCAGGGACATATTTCCAAATTTATTGGTTGACCCGTGAAGCTGCAGCCGATGATTTGGATAATCTTTGAAATTATATTGCCAAATAAATCCCAAAGAAAATCAGTAAAGATCCAACGATTCGGTCTATTAATTGAGATTTATTTTGAAGATTCTTAGCGATACTTCCTCCAAAGAATACTGCAACAATTGCATACCAACCTGCATCAATACCGAATGCCAACACACCCATTCCTATCATGGTACCAAATGATGAATTTAGGTGTACAAATTGACTGTAAACTGCAACCATCCATGCTGCAATTTTGGGATTAAAAAATGCAAGACTGAATCCAGCAAAGAATGCATTATCTGATAGTGTATCTTCTTGATCTATTTCCTTTGATGGTTTAGATTTGAGCATTAATGTACCAAAGAGTATCAGTAGGATAACCCCAGTCCACCTTAGAGCACTCTCAATGCTTGGAAATGAATCTAGTATACCAGAAAGTACTGCAATGAATGCAATAGCGTATAATCCGATTCCTATTCCATGGCCTATGGCAGTTGTAAGTCCTCGTTGTCTTCCTCCACTGATTGTATTTCGTAGAACAAATGCTAACGAAGGACCTGGAGACATTGCTCCTAATGCACAGACTAGGGCTAAGCCCGCCCATTCCTCAGGAGTCATTCAGGTTAAGCCCCTTCAGGGAATCTGAGCAATTTTGTCCTTGAATCGATCTTCAAGAACTCGTCGCTTTACCGACATTTTTGGAGTAAGAACATCTTCAGTTGTCCATTCTCTATGGTCAATAATGATGGTCTTAGGCTTCTCAAATCCTTTCCATTTCTGAGGTTCCATGATTTCAGAGCTGAGTTTTCCAAGCATCCATTCTCCAACTTTAGGGTCTGAACATGCAGCTTCAAAATCACTCTTTGACATCCCGTCAACTGACATTGCCTGCATCATTGCTTGTTCATTTGGTTGAATAATGACGTATGTTGATACTTTTCCTCTTCCATCAATTGATGCTTGCTCGATTAATGGAGAGAGTTTCAACTGCTCTTCTAATGGAGAAGGAGCTACGTATTTTCCATTCTGTAACTTGAATTGTTCCTTGACTCTTCCAGTAATCTTTAGGAATCCATCAACTAATCGTCCCAAATCTCCAGTTCTAAAAGTCCCATCTTCCATGATTACTTCATTTGTTGCTTCAAGATTATTCCAATATCCCATCATTACATTTGGACCTCTCACTACGATTTCACCATCTTCAGAATTTGGATCATCCCATGCATCTTGGTCAATGATAACTTCAACTCCAGGAATTGCTCGTCCAACTGTTCCAGACATTGAAGCATAGTCATCTTCCCATCCGTTCAAGGTAACCAATGGCGCGGTTTCAGAAAGCCCATATCCTTCTAGCACACTGATTCCAAGACAGTTTACGAAAAGTGCGATTTCTGGATCTAGAGGTGCTCCTCCACTAATCATCAAATCGAGTTCTCCTCCGAGGCGCTCTCGAATTTTTGTTATTGCGAGTTTGGTTAGAATCTTATCTTTCATTCCCTTAGGAGGTACTGCAATCATCTCAGTAGGAGCTGCAAGAGTACGCTTTTTAGCCGTAGCCAAAGCAGATTTTGCTAACTTCTTTTTCAGTCCAGATCCTTCTTCAATTCCTGCCATTATTCTACTATGGAATCGATTCAGTACTCGTGGAACACACAACATAATATGTGGCTTAATGACTTGTACTTCATTTACTAGATTTAGTAGATCAGATACGAAATGGACTTCACATCCAAAGTAAATCATTGCACTCATATCTCCTGCTTGAGCAAGTGAATGAGCGAATGGCAGGAAACATGCTGTTCTCCTACCAGGCCATAGTGGGGCTCTACCCTGTATAGCTAGAACATTATGCAATACATTCCAGTTGGATAGCATTACTGCTTTAGGGACTCCACTAGTTCCAGATGTAAAGATTAGACTTGCAAGTTTGGTATGATCCATACATGGGTCATTTACTGGTTCAGCAGCACGGCCTGCATTGATGAAGTCCATCCATGTGCTGACGTTAACTCCTTCTGGCATTGTATCAGGCATTTCATTATCAAGAATTACAACTCCACCGATAGGCCATTCAGAATCACCTTTATTTTCAGCGAAACTGGTAAGCAGTGATGAATTTGCAACGAACAAAATTGAAGGATTCGCTAAATCATAACAATAGACAGATTCTTTCATTTTCATGTTTGTATACACTGCGGATGCTGCTGCACCTATCATATTAGCAGCATAGAAAATCATAGCAAATTGAGGACTAGTATCTACGATTTGTAGTACTCTGTCATCTTCTTTCACTCCGGCGGCTCTCATTCCAGCAGCAAGAGCCTGAACATTGTCATGGAATTGCCCTCGAGTAATCGGCACTCTGTCCATTCCTTCACTAGGAACATAAGTGCACTGAACGGTATCTGCCCCCCAAAGGTCAACAGATTTCCTAACCATATCATAGAGAGTCTTTGGGTCTCCATATTTGTCATCAGGTTTTGACCAATCTCGATCAAGAGGTACAGGTTTCAGTGCTTCTGGAGGGGGGTTCCACATGTTACTCACTCTTGTGCGACGGGGGGGTCTACTCATGAAGGATGCGATTGATTTGATATGTAATTATTTTAGGAATTACGAACATTTTCACTCTATTTATTATATGCTATTGAGTATCATTAAGATTTATGTCGAACAATACGACAGCCCTCATAATCGGAATCATTTTCTTGTTAGGTTTATTCGCAGGAGGGGGAGCAGTCTACTTATTTTCTAATGAAGAATCTACTTCTGACGATATAGAAAATGATTTGAATGCTGGTGAGAATTTGGATGATGATCTAAAAAATGAATTTGATGAAAAATCAGATGATTCAGACAATACAGATACCCAGTCAAACAATACTTCCAATCTCAAGGTTTTAGCCTTACATGGTGGTGGAGAATCTGCATCTTCATTCCAAAATCAACAAGGGATGCAAGATTTACGAAATGCACTTCCTGAATTTGAATTTATTTTTGCTCAATCTCCTGAAAACGGGGGAGTTTGGATTAATGATGTTCCAGGTGGAAAAGATAGCTACACAGAAGATAGAGGTTGGGCAGACACCTCAATCAATTATCTTGATACATTTGTAGAAAATAATGGTCCATTTTATGCGATTCTAGGCTATTCTCAAGGTGCAGCTATGATTCCGATTTATCTCGCGAATTCGGACTCTTCTTTTGACAAGGCTTTGTTATTCAATGGGTATATGGAAACTCTGCATCATGGTCTAATGGATACTGTTGAAGAAGTTGCTCCTTTCGATATACCTGCTCTAATTTTTGAAGGTGAACAAGATGTTTTTGCTTATGGTTCAGCAGAATTAGCAGGTAATTTTTCTTCTCCGTTACATCTAGTAAGTAGTTCTGCAGATCATCATCTTCCATTCAGTAGTGATGAAACATTCGATCAGGTAGTTGAATTTTTAAGAAATTCTTCTTCTGAATCTGTAGTTGGAAATAATAATTCTTCTAATCAATCAAATGAAACAATGGATGACGATGAACCTATACCCTTAGCCGAACAATGTTTAGGCGGGCATTCTAATTTAGCAATGCATATTCATCCTTGGATTAATTTGACAGTCCGAGGTACTGAGATTCCAATTCCAAATAATATGGGAATTGATACTTCTGTCTGCCCAAATGCAATGCATCTTTTGCATACTCATGATGATACTGGAAAGTTACACATCGAAACATATGAGCCGATAACAGTAAATCTTTCTCTTTTCTTTGCAGTATGGAATATTTCTGAATCAGGAGATTCAACATTTGCTCCATTGTTCCTTGACTTAGAGAATGTTACAATCACTGTTGATGGAGTAGAGCAAACAGTAGGAATACATGAGATAATCTTTGAAGATTCTATTTACATTGATGTTGTTTTTGATGATGCATTGCCTGATTCAGATGGAGATGGTGTAGATGATGCTTCAGATATTTGTGAAGGATATGACGATAATACCGATTGGGATAACGATGGGATTCCAGATGGTTGTGATGATGATGATGATGGCGATGGAGTCGATGATCAAAATGATCAATGTCCTGGTTTTGACGATAGTCTTGATTCAGATGGAGATGGACTTCCAGATGATTGCGATGCAGTAGATGGCAATGTATACGATCCGTCTGATTTAGGTCTTTTTTGGGTGGATAAATTTCTCTGTCAAAATGGAACTGGAGTCGGAGTTGATGATTACAATACCACGGGTGATGACAATCATATCTGCTCAGTAACCATCACACTGGAGAATGATACTGTAACAATTAGCTCCAATGGAATTCCGAATCATGATCTTGAATCTGGTCCCGGCTGTTGTACATCTACTCAGTCTTACACATGGGTAGTTCCTCGTTCTCCCACAAATGATACCACTGGCGGACATAATTCTGCTAATTGTCCCGAAGCAAATGGGGATTATCAGTGTGCAGCCGATAGAGGAGATATTGCAATCGCAATCAATGGAGTTCCAATATTTGGCCCTGAAGATGGACCTGGAGGAGATGCAGTTGCTTCGAATGAAGGAGTTTATGAAGAAGATAGACAACATATCTGGCTAGGTCTTTGTCATGGGCATTCTGGTCCAGGTGGAGTATACCACTACCATGCAGATGGAAACTGTGTTCATTGGCATCCTAATGAAACGGCTGGAGAAGGTTGGAGAGACTATTCTTTCCCCTCTTCAACAAATACAGGTGAAGCATCAGACGTAATCGGTATTGCTTTTGATGGGTATCCAATTTATGGAGTATATGGGGATGATGGCACAGGACAAATTGTAGAGATGAAATCATCATATCGTTTGAAATCCGGTCAAAATGGATACAACGGAATAGATGATTACGAATATGTATCTGGTTTGGGACATTTGGATGTTTGTAATGGTCATTTTGGACCAACACCTGATTTCCCTCAGGGGATTTATCATTATCATTCTACTATAGAAAATGGAATCGGAGAAATGGGCTTTCCATATTTCTTAATTTGTTATCATGGAGAAGTTTCTGATGGAGGAGATGGAGGAGATGGTAGCGATCCATGTGCAGGATATGGTGAAACTTGGGGCCCAGGCATTGGTCCTCCTCCAGACGGATGTGGAGGAGGGGGAGGCCCTGGACAGCAATCTTCGGATACTACTCTTCTTGATCAGCAGTATGTTTTTGATTGGACTAATCTTGTTATTCTAACGATTTTGAGTGTAATTGGCTTGCGATTAATTCGTCAACGTTCATAATCGATCTAGTGCATGTTTGAATGCCTCTCTCCAATCCTCTCCACCATTTCGATTTGCAAATGGATTTGCAGGACTTGGATGAGGAATTCCATCTAGTTCAGGACCATCTCCAGTAATGAAAATCTCGTTAATTCGTTTTTGAGCGTATCTTCCAACCCCAATTACGCGTTTAATTTGTAAAATTTCTACAACATTTCTCAGATGTTTATCACAAATTTCTGCCAATTGAGTAGAAACACCTCCAGTCAATTTGTCAGGCGTAATGTTTCTTCCTTTTTCATCAAACATCCATAGAGGGCAGTGATTGACAATGAAAACTTCTGCACCAGCTGCATTTTCTGGACCATATATTTCAGATAATAACCCCCATATTCTCGTTCCTGAAACTTCTGGTTTTGGATGTTCCAATCCTATTACTGGACGTTTTGGGTGAGTATTCATTGGTGATCTTACTTCTAATCCTGTGATTTTCAAAGTCTCACGAACCATTTTCGGACAACCAAAGGGAATACCCGTATTTCCCATCCCATGTCCAGGATTCATCCCAACGAGTAGAATCTTTGCACCCATCCCTCCGTGTCTTCGAATATATTCTGAATGAGGGCTCCATGCGTATTCTAGAGGATTATATGCAAATTCAATTTTTGAAGAATTTTTGATTAATCTGGGAATGATTTCATTCGCATTAATTCTTAGAGCATCTGCATTTTCTAACAATTGTTCTACAATATTCAATTTTTCACCTCCATTACTAAATTTGCTATTTCAGGCATTTGAATATCTATTGCATCAAATACATCATGAATATTTTCAAATGCGGGAGAATCTGAATTCATTGAAAGTCGGTTGGCTCGTGTCGATACAATCTTCCATGCAGCTTTGTCACCGATTCCCGGAATAGATCTAAATTGACGTTCAGTCATTATATTTGGGTCCAATCCTATTTCGATACCTGTGAGACTTCTAGAACCATGTCCAGTTACAATTACGTCACTACTAGTTTCTAGAGGAATATGGTAATTTACTCCCATCAGAATTGGATATGCTCCAATTTGTCTTCCCATTGTCAATCCTGGTTTTCCATAAATTGATGGGTTTTGATGAATCTCATTTGTGATATGTCGAGGTAGCCTTGTTCTTCCATCATGTGCTTCCCAATATAGGTCATTTAATCTCTGACCGATTGGAAACATTTCCTGAAGTAATGGAGTATCAATTTCTTCTCTAACCCATTGCTTGAATTTCTTAAACGGTTTTTCGTTTACTTCTTGAAATCCTTTACCTTCAACCTGACGAATATTGATTCTTCTAACCCATAATCCAGAATTTTTGAGTGATTCCAATAGTTCTCGATTAAATCTGTATGATTCATCAGTTTCTCCTCTTAATCCAGCAATGAAATTCAGGCCGGGAAGAAGTTTTGGAAGACCTCTATCACCTCTTTCTTTTCCATATTTATTGATCAAATCTATTGCTGTGTGTAATTGTTTAGAGTCACAATTTAGCCAATTCTCAACATGGACTTGAGGATCAGCTGATTCTAGTCCGAATGATAGAACTGCACCATCTGAAAGAGTTTCTACAAGTGTTTTTGTTATCTCTTCTGAAGGTTCTAAATTTTCTGCAATTATACTTGGATTTCCATTATCTACATGTAGAGTTTTAATTCGTTCATCTTCTCTAATACCATGAAGAAGTTTGGCTATCGGTTCAGGATTAGGGATTGGATATTCTAGTTCAACAACCCCTTCTGCCATGTAAGTGAAAACGTCTGTCATACCACCAAGTCGGATATGCCTAACTCCATTATCTACTGCAACCCTAATTTCTTCAATTACATCTTCAGGAGTTCTCCATAGAGGTACTCCTTTTTTTGGTTCAATACAAAATTTACACCCTCTTTTGTAACGTACACATCCTTGGTAAACCTCAACTTCGTAGGTCAGTGGTCCAGGGTTTTCTTCAGTACCAATATCTGGATGATGTTTTACCGCTAAACTTGATGCACCTTCTCTAGCCCATTTTGACCATTGTTCAGAAGTTCTCCTTTTGTGAGCCCATTCTCCATTTTCCAGATAATGATTCAAGGTTGCATCTGTATCTTGAAGAGCCAGAAATAATCCCTTTCTTAGAGGACTCCATCCTTGTTGTCTCCATCCTCTAATTGCCCAGCCTCCTGCAATAATCGGTATTTCTCTTGGAAATGATCGAATCATAGAATCGGTTTCTTTCAAAGAAATTGGTGTTCCTCTGAGGTATTTCCCAGGTACCACAGCCCCAGCAATTAATGCAATTCCTTGCAACTTTCCTTCTTTGATACTCTGTGGTCTTTCTCCCAATCTCCATTGATCGATTGTGATGAATTCATATTCGATGTTTTTTGAACTTAGTAATCCACAGACATAACGGATGTGAAATCCTACATAGGGTGGTACACCGAATGCTGCTGGTTCATCTTCATATCCATCAATGACTAACCAAGTCATTCGTCCCACTCAATCTCTCTTTAGGGTATTAGGATATCATTCTAAGCGTAAATTCAGTTTCTACGCCTATGGTCTCCACGACCTTTGCCGTTTCCACGGCCTCCTTTTCTTCCTCCTCCACCTGAGTTTGCCTCTTCGAATCGGAGTCTCCTTCCGCCCAGTTTGATATCTTTCATGGCTTTAATCGCAGCTCTTCCTTGGTCAGGATCATCAAAAACAATGAATCCAAATCCTTTGGGTGAACCTTCTCGGTCGGTAACGATATCTATCTTTTTGAGAGAACCATGAGGTTCAACAACTTCTCTAATTTCTTCTTCAGTTGCACTATGAGGCAAACCACCTACGAACACTTTGAGTCCTGCTGCCTTCTCTGCTTCATGTTTCATTTTGTTGATTACTTCTCTTTCTTTTCCGAATTCTTCTTGAGAAACCTCGCCAGATTTCACCTTGTCCATGCAATCTCTACATCGTATAGGCTTGCCTGGAGTTGGTTGGAATGGTACTTTAGTAGCAACCCCACAAAGCGTGCATGTTGCAGCATGCATTTCTCTTCTTGGCCGTCCATCTCGACCGGTTGGTTTTCTAATTTGACTGTTAGGCATTTTGTGATTTTCTCCACGACGAAAATCTGCCATAGGTGAAAGATAAGGGCGAGCACCATCATGTCCTAATCGTCCATCCATTTCTTCAGTCCATCTTTCTCCTCCACGATTAAGTGGAGAAAGATCAACATCTTCAGGGATTACGTGTCCATGTCCGTAACCATTCGATAGAGCACGATATCCTGTGTAGTCACAACGATCACACATTACATTTTGATCTGGAGTTTTATCACTCACATTTAGAAAAACTCCACAGACAGGACAAATGGAATGAAGGACACCTAAAGATGGGTCTCCTTTACAAGATGCCTTTACCATTGGTTCTGATTGAATTACTCTTGCTCTAACTATGTCTCTACTTCTCATCCCGTCTCCAGGAGATGGCATGAATCTGTCAACAATTTCTGAGACAAAAATATCTGCTGTTCTATGAAGAGCATCTTGAGTCCTATTCGCATCTTCTCGACCTTCAATATGTAGAATTTCTATCTCTGCAGTTTTTGAATGAAGACGAGAAACACGTCCAATGATTACTTCTCCTTCTTGAGGAATTTTAGGTGTAGAAACTGTAGCAATTACATCAACAACTTCTTCACCAATACTTAGTGTTCCTGAACGTAGAGCAACCCATTGATTCTGATGTCGACCAATGCCCGATCCTGTAACTATTTCATCGCTCAAGGAAAGGCTTGTTCCTGGGGTAACAAACGAACCATCTGAGGGGCTCATGGTACCAGCGACTGAATGGTTCCCTATCAATTCGCCGACCGCTTTATCCACCACATAGCCGCCTCAGTCGTACTTCTTTTCTTTGTATGATGGGAGTATATTGGAGGCATAGGAAGATCTACTTCCATCCATTTTTTTGCGAACCATCCTGAGGATTCCGCCCATGATTCGATATGTTTAGCCCCTCTACCATGTAAAAGGTGAATAGATTCGTTAGCGCATCTCACAGCTGTATCAAGAAATGGGCGATCAGCACGAGGCGTTTGTCTTCCCCATGGAGGGTTCATTACAACAATGTCACGTCTAATCTCATCATGATTAATTGATCGAACATCTCCATTTAGAATTCTACATCTGTCTCCTAAATTCAATGATACGATTGCTTCCTGAAGTGATTTACAAACTTCTTCATCAATTTCAACAAAAATAGCATTTGGCGCTCCAAGAAGAAGTGCTCCGATACCAAGAATACCATTACCTGCCCCCAAATCAATGATACCATTAGTATCTTCAAATGGTTCTTCAGAATTAATTGAATATAGCCATCTAGCAGCAGTTTCGCCATCAGTCCCATATTGTTCAAGTGCAGGTTCTCTGAACGGATGAGAAGGCAAATTTGACAGAGTCATTGCAAGATGCCGAAGCCTCATGACCCTTGCTAGAGGTTATGACGAATGAATCAAGCGCCACCTAGACGGCTTCCAGTGCGAAAACGATCGTTAACAGGCTGTTGCGGATTAGTTGGGTTTTGTGGAATATTACTACTACCTGATTTTGCTTGTTGAATGGCTGCAGCTTCCTGCTTGAGTTTTACGGCCAAATCTAATCCCGGCATACGTTCTCCACAGTATCGGCAGAACTTGGCCATATCAGCCTGTTCTCTTCCACACTCTGTGCAGTACACCATGAATGACCTATCTAATGGATGCGTTTGAATCTTTGTCACTGAAACATCCCAACTACCATTGTCCAAACGTCAATACCTGCAACAGATGCCCTTTCAGATACATCTAAGAATTTTGGATGTTCCATAATTCTAGTCATATCTAATCCATCGGCTTTTAGCATCTCAATTGTTTGCCTAACCTCTACTTTTAGAGGTGATTCCGTATTTTCTTCTGCTATGACTTCTATTATTTTGTCATCTACATCTTCTTGTTCTTCTTCAATTTCTTCTTTTTGAATTTCTTC
>DAPV01000051.1:0-16780 GCA_002502625.1 Euryarchaeota archaeon UBA125 | reverse complement strand
TTTCTTCTTTTTGAATTTCTTCTTCAATAGTCGGTTCAGAATCTAATGATAAATTAATTTCCTCCTGAGGCGAAAGATAGGTGAAACATTTCCCTTGGAAATCAAATGGATCAAATGGTAGTAAAATGGTCGATGAATCAGAAGCTTCTGGATGTTTAAAACAGGTCCAAGTGACTGTAGAGAAGTCACAATTTGAAGTGGGGCTAACATCTATTTCAGAACGATTCCAATGGTTAGAGACAAAAGGTTTCATCCAAATTCCAAGATCTTTCATTGCAATATCAATC
The DNA here is from genome assembly GCA_002502625.1 of Euryarchaeota archaeon UBA125. Classification (GTDB taxonomy): domain Archaea; phylum Thermoplasmatota; class Poseidoniia; order Poseidoniales; family Thalassarchaeaceae; genus MGIIb-N2. The sequence goes on along the minus strand of DAPV01000051.1, from coordinate 16,493 downwards.
AAATGTATAGTATGATTAAATGAGTCAAAACCAGCATCTTTTATTTCTTCAAGATTAGAACGTGGTCGAAGATAAGAAGAGAAAACATCATCACTAATTTTTATTTCTTCTATAATTAATTCATATTCTGGACGAAAAGATCTTGGCATGAGGAGAAGCAATCGAGTTCTCCCGTTTTTAGCCATAGATCCTGCTAATCCTCGAAACGACCCTCTAGTCATTTTTGGAGCAGCCATACAGTGTGGACATCAAAGTGGGTTATAGCCCTCACCCGAAGATGATAATGGAATTATCCCCCGTCTCATAGAATCCAATTCAGCGAGAAGGATACATCCACCGGCTGCACCTCTAATTGTATTTTCAGAGAATGCTGACCACTTTACAATATTTCCAGAGATTTCAGGAATTGTAGTAACGATTGCCATTCCTGCATGAAGGTTTTCGGCAGGGTCAAAATTTTTATTTGTAGAACCAGCCCATCGATCGTTGTCTTTATCAATTGATTTTTTGACAATTATATGTGGTGTTGGAGAGGAGGGTAAATCACTAAAGATGCTTGGAGAAACCTTCGTCCATTGTTCAATTATCTGCTCTCTTTTTACATTTGAATTAGTTTCAATTTCTATATGTACAATGTGTCCAAAATCTCGATTGACTCGTTTACAAGATACACTCACATCAAATTCTGGCCTGATTTCTTCATTTTCTTCATAATTAGATAATAAACGAATTAATTCTTCTTCAATTTTTTCCGCTTCTCCTGGGATTTTAGTAGATGGTGTATTACCTAATCGAGTAGAAATCAACAATTCTAGACCTCCTCCGGAAACTGATTGCTCTGTTTGTATAGAGATATTTTTGATATCCAACAAGTCATAGATTGGTTTTATCGATAATGCAACAGGCATTACAGTACAATTAGTAGAACATACAATTCCGAGTTTCGAAGAATCTAGAATTTCTAGATGATTTGAATTTACTTCTGGAATAACCAATGGTACCTCACTTAGCATCCTATGATATGATGCATTAGAATACACCATGCAACCTGATTTTACGAATAAAGGCTCAGCATGCGCTGCAATTTCAGAGGGTAGTGCACTGAAAACTATCTGGATATCGTTTTTCATCACAAATTCTCTACCTTCTTTCATTCCGATAATTGAAATATCTGGTAGTGAAGGTCTTTTTTCGTCAAGATACCAAGGAAGATCTAAGAGATTTTTACCAACAGAATTAGGTGAACCAATTACTCCTCTTAACTCAAAAAATGGGTGATTGCAAAGCCTTTGTTGGAATCTTTGGGATACCAAACCTCCTGAACCAAGGATGATACATCCCAACTTAGGACCTAGCATAATGAAACGTGCTACCCCATCTTTACTATTGAATCGTCGCCCATTATCTTGGAATTGGATTTAGATTATATCAAACCCCTCTAACAGGGTAACATGGAATCAGACACAGTTCTAGTTACAGGGGGTGCTGGTTTCATTGGTCATCATCTAACTTCTGCTCTTCTTTCTCAAGGTAGAAAAGTCAGGGTTTTGGATGACTTTTCATCAGGTACTCAATTACCTGCTCATCCATTGTTAACAGTAATACAAGGAGATATGTCTGAATCTTCTGTCAGGGAAGAAGCACTTCATCAAATAAAATCAGTCATCAATCTAGCAGCTATTGCATCTGTCCCCTTATGTGAAAGTAAACCTGAATTGAGTTCTCAAGTGAATAATTTAGCTGCTCAAGAACTATTCAAAGATGCTTTTAGATTAGGTGTTTCAACAATAATTCAAGCTTCAACTTCAGCATTATATGGGGTTCCCAATGAATTACCTTTGACGGAAAAATCACCTACACAACCTATCGGAAAATATGGCTTAGATAAACAAAAAGCCGAACAATCACTTCTTTCATATCATCAACATCCTGTGTGTGCTCTAAGATTGTTTAATGTGTTCGGCAAAGGTCAAAAAAGAGGTTCACCATACAGCGGAGTACTGACAATTTTCTCTGATAATATCAGTAAAAAAATACCGTTGAAAATTTTCGGAGATGGAACTCAATCTCGTGATTTCATTCATATTAATGATGTAGTTTCAGCATTTATTCTATGTTTGGAAGATCTTGAAAATAATGGGATTTATTCCAAAGTTTCTGGAAAGAAATTCAATGTTTGTTCCGGAAATTCAGTCACATTGTTAGAAATTATTGAATCATTTTCTTTGTTTAGTAATTCAGAGATTGAAATTATTTTTGAATCTCCTAGAGAGGGAGATATACTACATAGCTTGGGTTCTTTTGAATTTTTGAATAATCAAATAGATTGGGAACCATCTGAAAATTTCATTGAGCGTATACGAGAATTATTATGAAATTGGTTTCCGAACAAATTTCCTTCTAATGATCTTCATTGCAATTCTAACCCCATCTCCTACGGAACCTAGTTTTGAACGACCAATTCTGATATCATAATAGATTGGAATTTCATGAATTTTCAGTCGATTATGGGCTGCTGATGCATACATTTCTGCTTCTATTTCAAAACCGTTTGAGTTAAGTTTCATCTGGTTTATTGAATCTCTAGTTAGAAGCCAAAATCCTGTACATAGATCGGAGATATATGTTCTGTGTAAGAAAACTGCCAACCAAGTGAGAATATGATTTCCTATCCAATTCCTTCTTGTCATTGCTCCATTTTCTATCTTGCCCTTCATTCTTGATCCGATAACAATATCTGCATTTTCGAGTTCTAATTTGTGAATAAATTGAGGAATTTGTTCAGGGCGATATGTGCCGTCTGCATCCATCATCACTAATGCTGAATCATCTGAATTCATAAAATTTGCAAATGCTTCTCTCAACCCTCTTCCTTTACCTGACCCTCCATGTTGCTCAATAATTTCACAATTTAATTCTCTTGCTAATTCTATTGTTCCATCAGTAGATCCTCCATCAACAACAACAATCCTAACGATCCACCCGTCCGCTGAAATTTCTTCAAAAGGAATTCTATTTACTACATTTCGCAAAGCCTTTGCTTCGTCAAGTGTGGGAAGCAAAATTGTAATCCCACGTTTTTTCATATTAATACCTCAAATTTCTGAAATCTCAAACCAATGTATCCAAACTCCATTTGAATCAATTAGCCGATCACCTCTCCCAGATAATGCAGTAGGATTAATCCAATTTTTATTATCTGTATCTGCATTTATCCCGATAGTTACAAGTCCATTGTCACCTACATTTACTAGAGTAGTAATCATTTGAACTGAACCGTCAGTATTTCTTTGAATTGTTGAGGAATTTCCTGCGCTAGATGCAGTTATTGAAACAGTTTGATCAGGAGGAGCTTCAATCAATGCAGAAACTCTAACCATGGAAGACCTCATTCCCCTTGAAGTTTCAACATCCATTGAAATTGAACCATCGCTCAAAAATGAACGATTTTCAGGTACTGGAGAAGTTGACCATTCGTATAATCCAGTCCATGGGGAGATTCTCCAATCACATCCTAATTGACATAATATTTCCTCGATTCCAAATATCATAATTTCTCTTGTAGATTCATCAGTTGGTATTTCTTGAAATTGCCATATTCTACTGCCTTCATATTCAGAAATAATAGACCAATGATCTGAGGATGCAAGAAGAAAACCTACTTCTCCTCTCGGACTTGATATTGCATGTGTAATCCCTAAATTTTTCAATCGAGTTGTATCATCATTTAGTATTGCATTATATGTTTGATATTGTATATTCTCTTTCACTTCTAAAATTCCCAGATTTGGAAACGCAGTCCTTTGTAATTCACCCTCTACATCCAGCAAGTAACCCCACGGTCTGTTTTCAATGAATACTATTGCATCATCATCAAGATCAATTGATTCATGAATTATACGGTCACCATCTGTTCGAACCCAAAGTTCTGAATGTTGATGCAATGTCGTGAACCAGCTAATAGTTAACAATAGCAATGAAGCACAAATCGCGAAAGAGAATCGTAAGAAATATTCTGAAATTTTTCTAGGATGTGTGTAGAAATATTCTTGCGTTTCATCTTCTGTTTCAACAATTCGTTCCTTCTTTTTCATCATCCTTAATTGGATATATGGTGCTAATCCTAAGGCTCCTAAAGATGCTAGAGGGATATGGAATCCATGCATTGACATACTGTATAAGATGTAAGAAATTAGAGTTAGAAATCCTATTCCAATTATCCCTTCCATTAGATGGACTAAACTAAGAATCCAAATCAATGAGAGCCACATTATCATGATTTTTCCTTCTAATGAATTTCTACTTCTCCATGCACCCCAAATTGCCAAAAAGATTAGCGGACCATTCCATTTGATTAGATCTAAACCCCCTTGCCATCCATATTCTGCTAGTATAGCATCATCTTGTACTCGAGGTGCAAAAATCCCTGCAGCAATAAATAGAGAAACTCCAATCAACAAACTTGAACCAATAATTACATTATTTCTTTCTGAATTCTCATCATTGAAATTGGTTCTAACAAGCATTCTTCCTACGATTAAAAGAATAAGATATATCGCACCACTTGGGTGAATTACTCCTGCAAATGCAACTGAGATAATCGCTACTGAATCTTGTTTAGGAGATCTTTTGTCATTATTCAAAACTACTAGTAAACCTAGGATAAATCCTAATTGAGATAGTACTGTTGGATAGCCTGAATCAAACATTTTTGCAAACAAACCTGCACTAAGAACCATCGAAACCAACATTGCCCCCCCTGCTCCAAATCTAGCGAAAACACCTGCCAAACTAGCACACAAAAGTCCCATTCCTAAATGGCCAATTAGAGATACAGATGTCGCTGAATCTATGCCTGTAATTGTCATAATCCATGCAGCAGTAGAAGGTAAAGCAGGAGGATAGGTCCATTTTCCAATAGTAGGAGGTGGTAATTCCGTAGTTCCTGTTGATGCTAGAGTATCAGCGAGGGTTGCGAATCCTATCCAATCTATTCCTAGTGGCTCAATGAAAAGAAAATGAGGTAGTAACAAACCAATAATTCCTGCACCAGAGGCAATAAGTATCCACAAGTCATCTGTAGAGAATTTCCATTGGTGTAAGTTACGATTAGATTCAGTTTTCTTCAAATCTGATGGGTTTTTTTGTCGTTCTGCTCTTTCGATTATAGTTTCTAATTTCTCCCAAGGACTAGTGTTGACTGTGTTACCATGATGTTCGATACTAAATTTCCTAGATGAAAATTCCATAAAACACCATACAACGAAAATTGAAAGAATTCGTAATTCTCCGAAAAGAAGCACACTCCATCCGATAATTCCAAGCAACAGGAATAATGAGATTCCAGGAACTATCAGTAATCTTTGGGCATCAGTTCGAGCAGGATCTAAACGATTGAGAAATCTATCAGACATCCATAGACACGGAGCAATTAACAGTATTATTGCAACAACTTGCCGGAGAAAATCTCCCCCTATTTCCATGGTCCCACCTGAACTGAGACAGATGAGGACCCTCATAGCGGATTCCCTCTTCGGATAGGTTATGTTGGAGTGGGATAGTGAAACATTTCACCCGGTTGTAATTTTTCCAGAGGACCCAAAAGTGCTTGACTTAAGTGGTTCACAAGACTACGGAATTGATGGAGTAAAATGGACGATTGGTAGATATGATGAGGTTCGTTCGATTTACACAACTGACTTGTTTAATGATGGAAGAACTGTACATGTTGGTTTAGATTTAGGTGGTCCAGTTGGTACCCCTGTTTACGCATTCTTTGATGGAGTTGTTTACGCTGTAGGATACAATTCTAAATCCGGTGATTATGGACATACCATCGTGACAAAACATAAAATCAACGGAAATGAAGTTTGGGCATTATACGGCCATCTTGATGAAATGACAACTCGTTCTTGGAATTCTGGAGATTCAATTGAAACAGGGCAATTGATTGGTAGATTTGGTTCAGAAGAAGAGAATGGTGGGTGGCCTCCACATGTACATTTCCAACTTTCATTGATTGAACCTGAAGGATTTGATCTCCCGGGTGTAGTCCATCCTGATGATAGAGAATGGGCACTCTCAGTATTCCCTGATCCTAGATTAGTTTTGGGACCACTTTACTGATCCATCGGTATTTTTGAAAGATGTGTCTTAAGATCATTTATTGGACCGATACTAGTTGGATCTTTGCCCCTTAGAAGTGCTAAAGCGATAGACAACCAATCACTCATGTGAGCACCATGAAGAATACATTCTGCTAAACATTCACCTTGGCATTCAAGAATAGTTGTTGGTACATCAGATAAGGTTTCTAATGTCCACTCTGTTCTGATTCCAATTCTTTCATCCATTCCATTCCAAACGAAAATAATTAGATGTATATCAGATGAATTTTCTTTCTCTCCCCAAGCAACAATTTCATTGTGATGAAGTTCAGGAAGAATTGAGGAAGTGGCTAATATCCCTGAATTTTCGTTAAACTGTGTTCTACACCTGTATCCAATTGTGCCTAAAGATGGGGTAGACATAATTTGAATTCGCTTTTGATGTATTTGTTTTGCAATTTCGATTATTTCCCCATCGCCATTTAAGATATCGAGTTTTTTTGAAGATTTTTCAAGTCGCCTTAGCATTTCTTCTTTTTCAGTTTTCATAGGGAGTAATCCCATCGTCCAACAAATGTTTAGTTGAGTTCCAAAGATATGCCCTAATGCACTTCTTGGTGGTTGGCCGCTTGGAACATCAATCCATACTCCATTTTCTTGTTCTTCTAGAATTTCTTGCAGCTTCCCTCCTGATGAGATTCCTATAATTGTTCCACCTTCCTGAATTGCTAACTTTACTCCATGTAGTGTTTCTTCAGTATTTCCTGAGTATGAAGTAGCTAGTATTAACCAGTCAGGACCCCACCATGAGGGTAGACCATAATCCTTCCAACTCATAAAAGGAAGACCACCTTCTCGATTTGAAATATCCGATAATAACATACCACCTGCACCTGATCCCCCAACTCCTAAACATAATATTCCTGACCAATCGTTCTCGAGGTCTAATCCGAGATCTTTTGTTAAAGAAGATCTTAGAGCATTTGGGAATTTAGTTGTCCAACCTATCATGTCTGAAGGATCCAGATTTTCTGCTAATTCAATTATTGTAGGATTCGACTCCATCTTATTTCCCTCCCTGTTCGCCCCTCGTACGAGGCATGCATGTCCATTCCCCCTCTATCAAACAGATGCGCACTTTTGTGTCATCGGTACTGATATCATAGGCAATAGCCAATGTTCTAACTGAGAAATCATTAGGATCGAGAATTTCTACTGCTGAGTCATCACGTCGTAAAATTTCCACTTTGTAATGATCTCTCTTTTGAGAAATTACAACACATTTTTCTAAATCTCTCCATGTTGCTCCTGTACGTTCATATCTATCCATTGCTAGAAGTATAGGTCCATCTTTTTGCCATGTATCTATTCTCCAGAATCTTTTCCTGAATTTGATTACATCTCCTATTCCATAAGCTGGTTTTCTATACAACAATGTTAGTCTAGTAATGTCTACTCCATCTTTATGTCCAACAGTTGTTGAAGTTTCTTTGGTCTGCCCACCATGAGCGTTCACTAACTTCCGACCCCACATTCTTGCCATAGATTTGGAACCCAATTGAAGGTCCCATCCTCCTGTAACTGGTCCCTCTTTTGTAATGAAGAACATTGGATCTTCTGGCGAATCTATTAACATATCATCTAATGACATTCTTAGTTCTTTTACTTCATCGTCCTCTAATCGACGTCCAGCAGATCTCAGTTGCATTACTGCTTCAAAATATGCTCCTGCTTTTCGAGTACAGGTTTGACAAACACCATTTGATGTTTGTAATAATGCCTCATGATTGTCTTCAAATTGAAACCCTTCAATTTCTCCTTTTATGACAACTGACAATCTTGATGTTCGATCATCAATTAAATCTGCATGTAATTCTAAATCTAGATTTTCAGTATCAGGATGAACTGAAAGGGCTTCCATTGTTCGATATTGCATTAGATCATCATGATCCATTCTTCCAAATCGTCCATCAATAAGGATCATTTCACACTTTGGACATCTTGTTTGTTGAATTCTCTCTGGGAATTTAGAAAGATAATTTCGAGCTCGAAAACAGACTTCACATAACCTTTCAGTAGTTAGTGGGGGTGGATTTCCGCAAGCAATGCAGAAAGGATCTCCTTTAGACATGTCTCCCCCTCAATCCAACGGGGTCCACCGTCCAACTTCAAGCGATTGGTCATCATTCTTGTTCATAATCAACATTGTTCATAGTCAACGTTTCCTGATTTGGTTCGGAATTGTTACGTTTTTTTTCGCGTCTTTCATTTGCTTCTAGGGCTGCTGCCAATCGTTCTTCGACTAGTTTTAATCTTCTAGAGGTATGGATTGAGTGTCCTATGAGTAAGGCAATAAGTGCAAGATATGCAGTTGCCAGTGCTAACATGTCATTCATATCGAGTCCTCCAAATTAGCCAATAAATTTTCTAGTTGTTGCTCGGTTTTCAGTAGTCTGTTAGTCATTAGAGCCTGTCCAACAAAAAGTATCTGCATTGAAGCCGCCCCTATCATCCATATCAATAGTATCGATGGATCCACTCCACTATCTTCGTTACCTCCTCCGATTAAGGGGCCAGGATGACGCTCTTGCCACCATCTAGTTGCCATGTATGTAAGAGGAACTAAGCCGAATCCAAAAATACCTACTGATGAAAGTGAATCTCTCTTTTGCGGAGTGTCTTCTGAATTCATTTCACCTAAAGCAAAGAAAAGTGCAACTCCTGCTAATACTGCGAAACTATTGAGTCTAATATCTTGAAAATCCCATGGTACACCCCATTCTGCAGCTCCCCAAATAGGTCCAGAAATTAGAACTCCTAGGGAATACAATAAACCAAGTTGTGCGCCAATAATTGCAAATCTCCATCCTCGTTCTGAGCGTTTTACGTACCAACTTAAAGATCCACCAAACAATAGAGCAAATCCTGAAAATGAAACCCAAGCGAATGGAACGTGAACGAATAGAATTCTATATGATTCAGGAGCGTTCCAATCATCACCCATACTTGGTGCCTCAATTAATGCCATCCAAATCGTTATCATGAAACCTAATAATCCCAGATAAACAAGCGCTGGACCAACAATACGTGACCCGCTCATGGTTGTTCGAGAACTAGATAATGTTTGAATCATCGTATACTCTCATTCGTGAAGAGCCCATGCAAGTAAGAATAAACCAACATTCGTGGCAAATGCAATTATCACTCCAGTCCAAGCTTCTCTCATTGCTTCTAATGTTGCAGCTTCTAACGCACTACACAAAGTTAGCAGAACCCAAGCAAATGGAATCATTAGTAAAACCATTAATCCCGGCCTTTCTCCTGAACCAAATCTATGGTGAATTAAACCAGAAATTGCACTAACATCTTTCATAATCGCTGGGATAATTAAGAACAAAATGTATCCTTGAATAGTATTTGGTGTAGGTAATAACACAAATATTCCAATCACTCCTAAAATCACTGGAACAATACTCATTGACGCAATAGTAATTTCAAAAGTGAGTGACCCCTGTTTCGCAACACTCCATATTCCTCCCATTTCTCTTTGATTTAGTCTATCAATAACTGCAGGTCTTACCAATGCAGATATCATTGCTGGTGAGAGAGCAAGAGCGGCTAATCCTAGATTGGAAATATTTGAATCAATTAGTCCGCTTCCTAGGAGAATTCCAAATGCAAGAATACCTGGAATCCATCGCGCTGATGGTGTAGCCATTTCTCGTAAATCAAGTCTAAAATTCCATCGCAACATTGATTCTTTACGAGTAAATGTTGAGGATTTTATCGGAAGTGTTCTCTCTGTTTTTTCATTAGTTCTTTGGATAGTAATTCCATTATCCATTAAAATCTCTGAATCTTTATTTTGAAAATTCTGAATAGTTGGATCGTGAGTTGATATGATAATTGAATGACCTGAATCATTTAGTCTCTTTATCGTTGAAATTAACGTATTTCTACCCTCTTCATCTAATCCGACTGATGGTTCATCAAGAAGAATGGGAATTGGTATTGAGGATGATTCTCCAACTGCAATTGCACTAGCAACTTCTAATCTCCGTCGTAATCCTCCAGATAAATTGGCGATTCTATCGTGTCTTCTATGATCTAATCCCCATTCTACTAACAGTTCCGTTTCTGCCTCCTCTGAAAATGATTTTTCATACATACTTAGAATGGTTCTAAGATGCTCTTCTACAGTAGAACAAGATGTACTCCCTCCTAACTGAGGGCACCAACCAATTGTCCCTCCTGACATTGTATGTCTTCCTTCTGAATCACGAATCAATTCGCCATTATGCAGAAGTTCTCCCTCAGATAATGGAAGTAGTCCAGCCAAAGTTTGTAACAGTGTAGATTTCCCTCCTCCATTTGGTCCAGTCAACAAAATTAAATCTCCTGAATAAACATCTAAGTCAAGTTTTTCGAGTACCAGGTTGTTTCCACGTAGAACAGAAATGGCTCTCAGACTAAGTAGAGAGTCTTGACCATCCATGTTGGGGCATTCGGGGTCTTGATTTGATACTCTCGGATGAAGAATAACCGGAGAATCCATCAATTTCGTCTCTCAGGACACAATGGGGAGAGGGGATGTCAGAGCCACTGAATTTCTTTGAATTGACATTCGGAGACTCAATTTGGTTGTTTTTATTTGTTGGAGCAGCAATAGCTCCGTATGTGCAATCATTCAGAATGAAAACCCCAGTTTCTCTTGCAACTGTTTTATCGTTAATGTTAGTAGCAACTTTACAATTTATTCATGCATTAGCAGGTAGTTGGTTTTCTTCAGAGTTTGATCCTGTATATTTTGGCGCTTTAGTTCCTCAATTTGTTACAGAACCAATTCACATTCATCGTTTAATTTCTGCTGGTTGGCTGCATGGTAGTGCAATGCATGTCATTGGAAATGTATTGGTTATTGCTCTGGTTGGACTGCCATTAGAGGGTAGATTAGGTCCTAAAAGATGGATGATTATCTATGTATTAGGTTTGTTGGGGGGGAATCTTGCATGGTGGGGTACTCATATGGATTCTTGGACTCCTGCATTAGGGGCATCAGGGGCATGTTTTGGACTTCTAGGGGCATATCTTGCTTGTTGGCCAAATGATAAAATTATATTTCCATTGATTTTCTTAATCAGAGAATGGCCAGTAGGTCTTATTGCTGTTATTAGGTTAGGATTTGAGGTATACTATGTATATGGTGCTCAATCTGGAACAATGGGCTCTACAAATGTTGCTCATTTAGCTCATATTGGTGGTTTTTTTCTTTGTTTTGCAATGGGAAGAGTAGTTGCAAAAGGAGCCCCTTCAGAACTTGATGATTCTAGTACAAGTCCATATTCCATGGGGGGTTCCTCAATTCCTACGATTCCTGAATTAAACCCATTACATCCTTGGGAAAATTCAAAATTCCCACTGAATGATAAGGCAAAGAGAGTAATGGATAGGTTACTAGAAGAGGGAGATGAGTTCGAAACTAGAGTAGCTTGGTTAGAAGAGTTGATTGAAGTTGCTCATTGTCCTGAATGTGACTCAGAGATAATTATGGATAAAGGAGGCCATTCTATCCGTTGTTCTACTCGCAAAGACCATATTCAATGGCCATAGCGGTTTTATTGAGACATATACGCATGTGGCCTTATATCGCGAATGGTTCTCGAAGGAATAGGTGACAACATGAGCAATTTACGGGTTTCGAACATTATCATGTTCTCAATCCTCATTCTTTCTGGTTTTGCTCAGGCAACTGATATACATGATATTGATGATCAGGATGAGATATTTCCTGTTATCATAGATGGACTCCCACCTTTGATGTGTAATAACGAGATTTGCCCTCTAAAAAACCGTCTTCATGAATCAATTCCTTCTGATGTGGTACCTCCAGTAGAAAAGAATGGATGGTGGTTTTCTTATGCTCCTGATAGAGATTCTAATGGTATGGATGATAGATTACAGCGGATTATTTCATCTGAATACGAATCTGAGTCCCCAACATCAATTATTGGAAAAGACGGAAGAGATACTGTAGCAATTGTTGTCGATTACGCTTGGCACCCTTCATCACAAGAGATTAGTTCATTGAATGAGGTTCTAATGAATCATGATTGGGTTGGAATTGAAGGTGGAGCATGGTTCCAAGTTTTAGAATCAATTGACTCTATCACCGTTGATAAAGTCCCAGTTTCTGCTCTATTGGATATATGGAAATTATCTGGAGTTGTGGTTTTAGAACAACAAAATGTAATGGTGCCTTTCTTGGATGTATCAGTTCCATCTATGCATGTCAGTTCAGGAGCCTCCTCTTCTGCTTCGGCACACGATCAGAATCCATCTATTAGAGGAGATGATGTTGTTATTGCAATTCTTGATACAGGTGTTGATAATGAGCATAGATCCTTGAATGATTTCGATGATCAAGATGACGAACCAGATAGCGACCCATTCTCTTATGATGATCATAAATTTGTTTGTGGATATGATGCTACTGCAGTCGCAGGCGGGAATCCAAATGAGTGTGATGATCCTGACGATGGAGCCGGGCATGGTACTCATGTAGCAGGAACTGCACTCGGAACAGGTAGTTCCTCAAGGCAACATGTAGGAGTTGCTCCAGGAGCATATTTAGTCGACGTTAAGGTTCTAACCGATGCTGGTGGAACAAACAGTCAAACCTCTATCAATGGATTACAGTGGACAATAAATAATCGAGATACTGATTGGGATAATGGGAATCAATCAGGCATAGATATTGCATCAATGTCTCTGGGTTCCGTTTCTGCTCCAAACAGTGATGATACGGGAGATAATGGTTCATCAGCTGAGGCACGATTGGTAAACAACGCCTCTGAAAATGGAATTGTAATGGTTTGTGCGATGGGTAATGATGGAAGACAACGAGTACCATCTCCTGCAAGTGCAGACGAATGTATTTCTGTTGCTGCTGTAGATGATAAAAATTCGATAGACAGGTCGGATGATTCTATTGCTGATTATTCAAATTGGGGCCCAAGAGATGACGATAATGATGATGATGAAATGGATGAATTGAAGCCTGACGTTTCAGCACCAGGTTCGGATATTATTGCTCCTCAACATGCTTCAGGTTCAAATCCAATACTTGATTCGAATGCTGATAATGATTATACTGAAATGAGTGGAACTAGTATGGCTACACCCCATGTTTCTGGGTTAATCGCTTTAATGTTACAAGATTCTCCAAATTTAGATCCTGAAGAAATTAAAGAAATTTTGCAGGAAAATTCCGAAGTTAGGGGTAGTCCATATGATTCTGATATCCATCCGTTATGGAATGAAAAATACGGGTATGGAATGGTAGATGCTGCATTATTATTCGATCTAGGTTCAGGTGGAGGAGGAGGTCCTGGAGATCCTAGTGACCCAGATGATCCTGTGGATCCCAATGGTTGGTTTATGTTTCAAAATCCAGAAATTCGTTCGTATTTTACTTCTGGACTATCCTCTGCGATTAGAGGTAATTTGACTGATAAAGCACCACAAGGAACTGAATCGATCGAATATCAACTCTATTATAGAAATTGCTTTGACGGTTGTATGAAAAAGGTTGAGGGCCTAAATGGATTAGTGAATATTAATGAAAATGATGAATTCTTCATTACTCTAGATATTCCAGAGAATCTTCACGAACTTCCCGATTTGTATCTTCATACAAACAGTATTCCTGAACTTGAGATACGAGCAAGAGCATATGATGGTGAAAATAACACGTTTAGCGAAAACATTTCTCGATCGTTCAATTTAGGATTTTATGAATTGGGCTTAGAAACACCTACTGGTATTTCATCAGTTAGTGGTGACGTAGAAGTAACAGGTCTTCGTTCAGGTTATGGCAATAATGAATTACAATATCGTGTAGGAAATAATGATTGGAAAACAGGTATTGAATTTTCTAATAATGGGCAAGTGATTGATCAAGAGTGGAATTGGTATTGGAATACTCTTGAAGAGGAAAATGGAGTAAGGCTTACTCCAGATGGACAGTATAGTTTTGCAGTTCGAATAGTTGGAGAGAATGACTACGTTACCAAAGAAATCCGTAGAGATATTGTGGTTGATAATGACCCACCTGCCGCTGAATTAGAAATGGAGCAATCTTTATCTTTTACAATAAATGGTTTACTTCGTGATCAAGCATATGTGAATAGCGACATTGGAGTAATTGGAATAATGAGAAATATTGGCGATAAAATTGCTGAGGATGTACCATTAGAATTACGAGTAGATGGGGCTCTAAAATACGAAATTACTGTTGCTAGAATCGAACCAGGTTCATCTATTGAAGTTGTTATGTATTGGGCTCCTTCTGAATCTGGAACACCCACAATTGAGATGTTAATTGACCCTGCAAATTCCCTAGCGAATGAAGATAATATATACGGAAATACCGTTTCCTCAACATATACAATTTTAGACAGACCGAATGGAGTTGATATTAATCTCATTGATGGAATAGTTCAGACTTCTCCAGACATACCTCGTTCCGGTGAGGAATTCCAACTGAAGGTTCCAGTAGAGAATATTGGTAGTGAAACTGCAACATCAGTTCTGTTTACTGTTGAATTAGAAACTGAAATGGGTTGGTTAGAATATGGCAACTTTACAGAATCAATAATTTCAGGTGGTTCAGTAACAAATGTACCGATTTCCTTGATTTCCAATGAATCATCTATTCTTCATGTTAGAGTCACAGCTACACCTTCCCTAGATCTAAATTGGGAAAATAATGAACAAACATATTGGATACCATTAGTTAATGCAACTTTAGGAGCCTCACGTTCTGTTACAACACTGAGTGATGTAGAAATTCCATTACAATTATCATTAACTGGAAGAGAAGGTCACTTGATTAGTGCCGATGCTCGTTCGTTAAGCGTACATAGGGTTTCATCACAATTGAATGTCCAAACATGTAAGAGAGATTTTGATGATAGATGGATGGGGGCTATTGCAACTACTTCTGCTGGTGACGGATTAACTCATGTTACTTGGACTGGACAGAAATTGGATGATTTCGGCTTTTATCGGACTCATCTGTATTATACTACAATTGACGAATCGTGTCAATCTCCTCCAACTATTGATTTAATGGAACCGTTATTATCCTCAGAGGGTTCTTACTTCGGTCTTGATATAGATGTAAATGGAGATACTGTTGCTATTGCAGGATATTATCGAGATATCTTTAATTCAGGTTCATATACAGATACAACATCAGTTTTTACAATTCATTCAACTACTTCTTTTGATAACTCTTCTTGGATAATTTCTGACCCCGTAATTCCAAATATTGTAATTGATCATTCTTCTGTTTCGCCAGTTGATATCGAAGTAGGAGATGAATTTACTCATCTTCTTTATACTCACAGTGAGGAACTTCCATCTGGATCGTTGGTTGATGCTATTTGGTATGCTCACGGAGATTTAGGGAATGAGAACTGGCTTTTCCGGAAGGATGTAGTTGAAGATGGAGATAACCCTGTCTTGCTTGTTTTGTCTGAAGACGGAATTGATCGTATTTACACTGCATGGACAATTGGAGATGGTTATTCAATGCAATTAACACTCACAGAGGCAGATACTTCTTTTGAAGTGATAAACCAGACGTCTTTGACTACTCCAGGAATTAGACATATTTCTCTTCTTGATAAAAATAATCAGGTTTTCATTGTAATGGATGCTGTTGGAACCAATAATCAGCCATTAGTTGGAGTTGGCGTTTTTGATGACGATATCGGTATCGGAATTAGGTTAAGCCCAGGCCGTCTTCTTGATGCTCAATATAGTTCAGAAAACGAAGAACTTGTGATTTTGATAGACGTCTTAGGACAAGTCAGATTACGGGCACTTGTTTTCGATCAACCACTCGATCAATCATCTTCCAACCCATTTGATAGACTTCGAATCATTCTAGGTGTTGATTCAAACACATGGAGAACAATTTCTCTTTTAGGTGGAGTAGCTTGTATTTCAGTCAATATCTTACTAGGTTTGATTTTGGTAGTTCGTAGACGAAGGAGTATATCTAAAGTTAAGATAGCAGTTGTTTCTATTGATGAATTTGATGATTCAGATATCGAAATGCTCCCTGAAAGCCCTATTGTTGTCTCTGTTACCGAGGTAGAAGATGAACATGAAGAGGTTGAACCTCAAGTTACTGTCGAATCCAATGAGGAATCTGAACCAGATATAATGGAAGTTGATACTAGCAGCCCAAGACGAGAACGTCGACTAAAAAGACAACAAGCTAAAGCGCTCTCTGAACTAGGTGAATTGCCTTTACCTCCACCTCCCGGGGCTCCTTCTTTAGGAGATTTACCCCCCCCTCCTGGTTCTCCATCATTA
>DAPV01000017.1:11921-30355 GCA_002502625.1 Euryarchaeota archaeon UBA125 | reverse complement strand
ATAAGCCAGAAACTATGCAAGATATTGATGCAATTCATCTGGTTACAGGTGCAGGATCAATAGAATCAATCTCAATTATTCCCGAGGATATTCCAATTCATGTTCACATGTTAGAACCAAATAGAGGATTACATGGAGAAACCGTACTATGGGCCAAAATCGATGGAAAACAACCTAGACCAGTTGCATTAACTCGTATCCTTCTCACTATTCCTCGGAATAGAGATCTAAGACTAGTAAATGAAATTGCAAAGCGTCCGAATTCTAGTTTTAGTGGAAACTCAGAATACATCAAAAATAGAATTCTAGAAGTACATAATATAGAAGCAGAAGTGCTTCTTCCTTGTGTTGATTTATCAAAATGGATAATACAAGAAAATAATCTAATTGGCGATTATGTTGTTACAATTGGTCAAGCGAGTTGGGTGAAAGGAACGTGGGAATGTATCGAAATGCTTACCGGAACAGAAATTGGATTGGTGCATGTAGGAGGAGGAGACCAAAATGATATCAAACAGTTGAAAGAATTGGCAAAGAAAAATAATGTCAAATTTGAAGTCTCTCAAAGGTTGGAACATGAAGAGTTAGTACAGTTACTAAGTTCATCACTAGCAGTTGTTTCAATGGCACACAAAGAACCGTTTGGACTAACACCTGTTGAAGCTCATGCAGTTGGAGTTCCTTCTCTGATGGTAAACGAAGGCGGATTTTCTTCAACAATTATTGATGGAGAATCAGGAAGGTTATTGCCACGTAATGATTACACTGTATGGCATTCTGCTTTGAAAGAGGCAGCAATCCCTGAAAATAGGAAAAAATGGTCAGCAAAGGGTAGAGAGATAGTAAATCATCTAGCATTAGATCCCGAAGGAAGAGCGATAGAGCTTCAAAAAATAATTCAGCGACTCATTCAATGATTGGACGAGGCTGAGAAAATAAAACAAAACCAAGAGTTAATGCTGAAAATACAAACATAACTAGTGAAGATACAACTCCGATGGCAGGAGGAGTATAGATTCCTAATTCAAATGGCAGTAGATCAAGAGCCGTCTCTCCTCTTCCTAATTGACCGCCAATTGAACCTAGCATAATTGTCATTAGAAAACCTAGGGATGCTGATATCGCCTGAAGAATCGTAAGGCCACGATGTTCCCAAAGTCGATAGCCACAAAGACGACGTCCAGAAATTACGCCACTCCAGAAACCAATACAAAGGCCACTAAACACCATTTTATTGAGAGACATACTGCTTTGTCCCCCCATAGATTCAGTAGTTAGGTATCCGGTTACAATAGCAGCAGGAATCATCAAAACTCCAAAAATAGAAGCTATGTATGCTGCTGAATCAAGATGTGAATGGACTTTGGATGAAAGCCGTTCACCTAATGCTGGGAATAATGCTGTAATTGAACAGATAATGGTGCCCAGAGTAGCAATAGCGAATGATCCAACCACCATCTCTGTGGAAATCACATGAAAAACAGACATAGAAACCATCAGATATCCCCTCCTGACGATGCAATATAGTCTGGGCCATAATGCGTCCATTGTTCGTCACTCCATCCTTCCGGTCGACGAGAATCACTAAGATTTATTTCTGGAGAGGCGTTTTGAAAAACCCTATCTTTAGAAGAAGCGATTGGATTGTTTTTGATATTTGATGAGATTAAATCTTCAGCCATAAATCGTTGAAGAGAAATTAGTACTGATGCAGTTATCATCGCTAAAGCTAACATCAACAATCTAGACGGATTTTCATCAACTGATGAGGAAATATCTGTTGACAAAGTAGTCCATGCAGTAGTTGTTTCAAATTCAGAATTAGAAATTCTCCAACGATATTCCATTGAACCATCTGCTAAAGCAGTTGGGAAATTTACCCTCCATCCATTTGCATTACTTTCTGCTTCAATTGAAGAAATAGTCTCAGAGCCAGAAATTTTCCATTCAATAGAGGCAGATGTAACATTCATCATTTTAGATTGGAGTACGGTTTCTTCACCAATATTTCTCTGAGTGATTGGAGTCCAATCTAAAAGTTGAGGGAAATTTTCTGGAATTGGCCCTACAGAAATTGAAGCGCCTCCTTGATCGTTTGTATCTCCTAATCTAGCAATTCCGTCGCCGCCATGATGAATTCCAATGTGGAATGTAGTTATTCCCTCAACGGAAGGAGCAGATAATGACCATGAAACAGATATGCCCTCATCTGAATCAAGAACATATGATTCTACATAATTGGAAGAGCCTCCATTAGAATCTGAAATTATTGTCCATCCCGAGTTATCAGGTGAATCGTCAACACCAAATGTTCCTGTTGTAAGGAAAACCCCAACTATTTTTCTTTCTGAGAGTTCCATTCCAACGATATCTGCTGTAATTGTCAATGGGCCTCCAACAAAAGTTGACTCTCTATCTGTGTTCAATGAAATCACTGCTGATGATGGTAGAGAGACATCTGGATCTGCATGACAAGAACCTCCACAAGCGAAATCTCTAGTTCCATCGCCATTTCCTCCAGGATTAGCTTCCATCACAGGGGAAGAAAGTAAACATGCTAAGATTCCCAAAATCATAACTCTATGTAAAATTCTCATGAGAATCTCCTCCGAATTCCAATTCCAAATGAAATCAATATTGAGATAATTATCCAAGTGAAAATTAGGGCAGATGCAATAGTGCTTTCTTCAACTTCTGGTGTTACAATGTCTTCATTGGTTAGTTCTATTGAACCCAAGTTTATGTCAGAAATAAGTTGGTTTTCTACTCCACCAACATCAACAGTAATTATGTAAAAATGATTTCCTGCGAGGAAAATAGGATCTTGAAATTCGGTCTCATTAGTAGTAGCAATCAAACTTGCAGAAGATAAGTCACTTCTGTCTTGCAATGAAGACGATGACCGCCAAACATAAAATTGAGTTTCAGAACCTGTCCAATTCCATGAAATATCGATGAATGATCCTTCCTTACTGATTGTAAGGTCCGAAATTGTCGAACCTTGAATAGCCTCTACACTAATTTCTGAGAAATCAGTTCCACCATGTTCGTCAAGTACAGTGAGATTAACTGCTGTAGTTCCCAAATTAAATTCATGAGAAATAACTGGACCAGTATAAGTAGACTCTCCTATTGTCCAGAACCATGCAACAATATTTCCATCCACATCTGAGGAAGATTGGGCATCAAGAACTGTGTCGGATTCAATCATTATTAATTCAGGAATAATGAAATCTGCTGATGGTTCTAAATTTTCAATTGTAATCAGAGAACTAGATTCTGTAGTTTCTCCAAATCCATCATCTGCGGTAACAGAAACAGACCAAGTTTGTCCTACACCTAACCAGTCAGTTGGAACTAAACTTTGGTTATCCAATGAAGCAATTCTAAAACCATCTCTGTACCAAATTGATGTAAATGTGGGGATATCTGAATCTTGATCTGTAGCTGTTACATCAATTTCTAATGGTTGTAGAACGTAAATTCCATTTTGGATATCAATGAACTCAATTTGAACTGATGGATTTGAATTTCCAATTGTTACAGATCTAGTAATATGGTTAGATTCAGGATTTTCATGATCTGTACTTTCTCCACCATCTATATCCTCCAAAATAATCTCCGCATGCCAGACTTGTCCTCGAATAACTTGTCCTGATTCGATAACTAAAAGATCATCAAAATTGGAGTTATGTGCCCCATTGATATGCCAATGAACATGAACTAAAGATAGCGCATCTCCATCAGGATCAGACCATTGATATTCTATTTTCAAGTCATCTGAACTAGATGGATTTTCAGGAGTTAAATTTAGAGATTCAAGAACTGGAGGAGCATTAGTAATTGTTCTTGGAGCTGATTCCGCCCAAGGTGAGAACTCTATTCCGTCACTTGCTCGAACACTTACTTTCCAAATTTCTCCCTTAGAAGTCTGTGATGACGGTATAGTTGATTCGCCATCGAATTCAGAAATATGTGTCTCGTCTTTCATCCATTGAATCTCTACCGAAGAAGATAAGTCACCATCTTCATCAAAAAATGTGTAAGACATATTGATATCATCTGTAGTTAACGGATTTGTCGGAGTTATTGTGAGTGATTGAATTGAGGGGGCATTATTCGAACTCCCAATCTGAATACTTGCAGTTACAATGTTTCCAGAATCTTCACCATCAGAAGGAGTGACTCGAACTTCCCAAATATCTCCAGTTCTGGTTGATACATTTGGGATAGTTGAAGCTCCATCATAAGTTGAAACTCTAGAACCATCGAGATACCATTCTATTACAGTACCAGATTCAGAATCTAAATCTGAATCTGAAAAGGAATAAGACATTGTAAGGTCATCTATTTCAGTAGGATCTGTTGGAGAGATACTGAGACTATCTACCACAGGTGGAGTATTCTGGACAATAATTGATGATGACGAAACCGGTGAACCAAAATCAGTACCGTCAGAAGGAGTGACTGTAACTGCCCATGTCTCGCCCTTCGAAAGGAAAGATGAAGACACTGATGTAGAATCATCTAATGATGTAATTATTGTAGAGCCTCTACTCCATTGAATGGATGTACCTGATTCTAAATCACCATCTAAATCTGAGTATGTATATGTTAAACTAAGAGAGTCAGATGTTGTTGGTAATGAAGGACTAATTATCAAATTAGAAACTGAGGGTACCTGATTTTGAGGAGATTGTTCAGGAATATTGTAAGTAGCTGTATTCCAAGAATCTCCATTGTTTCCACTGGCACCATTTGCTGCCAAGCCAGCAATATCAACGGTTACAGTTCCACTGCCAGAAGAAGGTGCAGTCCAATCCACTGTCCAAGATCTAGCATTTTTGTTCGAATGTGTGACTTTTCCGCTATCTAACTTAGCATTAGATCCTGGATTTGAAAAAGTTCCAGAAGATGCATCCAAGGAAAAACCGCCTAGACTATTGCTGATTTGTGAATTTGAAACAGTGACTGTGAACGTATACGATTGTCCAGGGACATAAGATGATGGCTGGCCACTGAGACTGACTGTTGTAGAACTACTAGAACTTCCATGACAACCACAAGATGGGCTAGTTTTTCCATTAGAATTTGCTTCTGAAAGTGGTGCATATAATGCCAGACAAAAAATACTGACCAAGAACAGTACTCGGCGCGCCAGCATGATTAGGGTTGACGATTGTCAGTTATGATATTTCGTTTACTTCGATTATTGACAGTTGGAAATTATCCGTTGCATTGATGGACGACTTATGATTCGCTCGTGTCATGACACAGCCAATTGAGTCGGTTGCTATAGTAGGTGCCGGAAATATGGGGAGTGGAATTGCACAAAAAACTGCTCAAGAAATGTTTCAGGTACAAATGGTAGATAGAGAAGAACAATGGGTTAACAGAGGCAAAAAAATTATTTCAGATTTTCTTGAAGAAGCTATCGAAAGACGAATCTTTTCCCAATCTCAAGTTGAAGAGATAAAGGGGCGAATCTCAGGTGTAATCGGAGTGGAAAACGTTGATTCAGAAACAGATCTTGTTATCGAAGCAGTTTTCGAAGATTTTAATGTCAAAGCAGATGTTTTCCAAATATTGGATGAAAATTGTGGTGATCAAACTATTTTAGCATCTAATACATCATCTCTAAGCGTTAATGAATTATCAAAAGCAACAACTAGGCCTGATCGATTTGTTGGTCTTCATTTCTTTTATCATCCTGCAAAAAATAGACTTGTTGAAGTAATCCCTGCAGACGACTCATCAGAAGATACAATCTCAAGAGTTGTACAATATTGTAAACAACTAGGAAAAGTAGTTATTGTTTGTAAAGATAAACCTGGTTTTGTAGTTAATCGATTCTTTGTTCCATGGCTAAATGAAGCATGTCTCTTGATGGAAGAAGGTCACGGGACTCCTGCACAAATTGATGCAGTGGCTCGAAAATCATTCAATATTGGAATGGGACCTTTTGCTCTGATGAACTTAACTGGCCCACCAATTGCACTTCATTCAACTGATTATCTTGCTCAACAACTCAACACTCCAAGATATAATGGTGCTCAAAATCTTCGTAATCTTGTTGACAATAATGCCATGTGGGAAATTAGTGAAAATGAGGAATGTGAAGAAGTATTGGCATCTATTATTCAAGAACGACTTCTTGGTGCTGTTTTCTCTATTTCTTCACAAATAGTAGAAGAAGAAATTTGTTCTATGGAAGATGTTGATCGAGGCGCTAAAGTAGGACTACGATGGGCATTAGGACCATTTGAACTAATGAATGAATTTGGAATTGATGAAGCATATAGAATGGCTAAATCATATTCTGAATTGCATAGTGATGAATCTGAATTTAAACTTCCCCAATTCCTTCAGATTAAAGCTGAAACAGGAAATCCTTGGATGTTTGAATTTGTAGATGCAGAAATCAAAAATGGAATTGCTACAGTAAATATCAATCGACCAGAAGCAATGAATGCCTTGAATGGAACTGTAGTAGAGCAATTAGGTGCACTTGTTGATAATTTGAATGAAGATACATCAATCCATACAATTGTTCTAGAAGGTGCGGGGAAGGCATTTGTTGCAGGAGCAGATGTCAAATTCTTTGTAGATAGATTAGATGAAAATGCGTTTCCAAAGATCTATGAATTTACTGCAGAAGGACATAATGTACTAGCAAAAATTGAGAACAGTCCGAAGACCACTGTCGCTCTTACTACCGGACTTGCGTTAGGTGGAGGTTTAGAACTTGCATTATCTTGTGACTATAGAATTGGAACAAGAAGAACGCAATTCAGATTTCCAGAAACAAGTATTGGAATTTATCCTGGTCTTGGAGGAACCCAAAGAACGACAAGAATTTGTGGCGTAAATGCTGCTCGATGGGCAATACTTGCAGGTAATTGGATTGGCCCAAAACAAGGAGAAGATCTAGGCCTTATTACGCATCTAGTTGAGCCTGCCGATGTTGAGAAAACAATTGAAATTATTAGTAACCAAGGTAAACCAGCAAACAAATACACTGGAGCACCAATAAGAATGTCAGAAGCAGTACAAGCAGCAATTGAATTCTATTCAGATGATAATATGAACTCAATCATGACAGGTCAAATTCCTGAAGGAAGCTTAGAAGGCTATGCAAGTCGACAAATTAAGCAAATATCCAGAACCGCTCCCATCGCATTAAGAATGGCCAGTGATTTAATTGATATCGCAGCATCTACTAATTTAGAAGAAGGATTAGCAGCAGAATTACAACACTTAGAAGATATATTTGCAACTAAGGATGCATACGAAGGATTGTCATCACTTATTCAGGGAAGACGACCTAATTACAACAACGAATAATCCACTTGCAACTAAGAGATTTTTCCAGGAGGAGGTACATACCAAGGTGATCTCCAATTGCTAATAGCTCGAAAATATAATTCAATTAATTTATTCATCTTATTACCTCCTTTCTTAGAGCATTAAATAATTTTTCAGAAATAAATTCAATAAATTCAATCATTTTACCACCGCAAAATCCTACTAAATAGTCTTCCATTTTTCTCTTCTTTTACGCTCAATTTTTCGCTCCAATCATCTATCCAATCAACAAGATATTTATCCATTCTATCCCCATACTATACTTGTACCCCGACCTATATCAAAGTATTAGTAAACGAGTAACTACTAGGGTGTAATTTATACACTAAGTTGTTTTAAAAACACCATGGTCGAACCCCCAATGAAGGTGTCCAAGCAAGACCTATTGAGAATTAACCAGTCAATAGATACAGTACATGAAATGGGTACTGAAATTCGAAAGGCATTGGAAGAATATTCTGATGAACATACCCACAATACTGCTTGGGAAGTTCAGGCAGGAGTAGAATCGTTGGGGGTATTTGGATCTCGTTGGACTATCGAAATATTAGCAGCTTTGTATATTGCAGGTGAGCGACGATTCAATGAATTAAGGCATCTCTTGAATGGAATTAGTAGTCGCACACTGTCAGATAAACTCAGGAAATGTACTGATTCTGGATTAATTGAACGAATAGTTGTAGATGGTCCTCCAGTTAGAGTTTCATACAAATTAACCGAGCATGGAATGATTTGTGGACGGCTATTGGGTCCTTTGGTAGCATATATGAAAATTAGAAACGGTGCTCTTGAAGAAGATGTCTGAACAATGAACCAATGCTTTGAATATGGTTTACTTGTAATTTAGTCTCATGCCCCTACTCCAACAGTGGCACCGAAGACACCCTTGGGTCCTTGGTGGAATACTAGGAATTGCAGGAGGACTAGTAGGATTTGGAGGTGCAGGAAATGGGTTTGCCACAAGTGGAACTATTAGTTCTGCAAGTGATTCTTGGGAACATCCTCTAAGAACTAGAATTCTAAATTTACTTGATCGAAAACCAGGACTACCTTATCGTGAATTACAACGAGAACTCAATGCGGCCAATGGAACTCTAAGGCACCATCTAGATGTCTTGATTGCAAATCATTCCGTTACGGTTGTTCATGTAAATGGTCGTTCATGCCATTATGCTGGAGCGCCAGCCCAAATGGAAATTATGTCAGGAGTTGTAGTCGGTGGAGACGAACATGCTGCTGCAATGATGCCAGTGGGATTATCAACAGTTCAGAAATTAATTGTTGCTCGATTATCGAGACAAGAGTTGCCTAAATCACAAGCACAAATGGCCAGAGAATTAGGTAGATCGAGGGCTTCTGTACATTCAGCTGTTACTGTTCTTCGAAGAAGAGGGATCCTTCACGCGACTGAATTAACACTTGCTCCACATCTTTCTGGACTGAGAGATGGTGGAATCGATTACGATTGGTTGGATGGCATGAATCAACTCTAAATTGCCATTATTTATCCAATATTTGTCCGAATACTCTTGAGCCTGAACTTTCGGAGGAGGAGTATGTTCGTACTCCGCCTTCAGGAACATCCGGTTCCGGTGGGTAGTGATGATCCAGATATTTTACTTGCTTGGATATTAGATACCATGGGACTGGTTCGAAGAAGGAATTTTGATGATGAGGTAGTATCTACTAGGGGATCTATTCACGGATTAATGAGAGATCATCTTCTTGCCGAACCATTACGCGGATGGGATAGTCAATCGATGATTGATGTAAGTGGAATTAGTTCAACTGCTCTTCATCATCAACTAGTAAAATTACGATCTTGTGGATTATTAGCAACTGTAACAGAAGGAAGGTGGAAAAGACATGTCATCAGAAATGGTTCATTATCTGCTGCAATTGATCTTGTCTCTGCTCAGGCAGAAATCATACTAAAACAACGAATGACTATCCTTGATGATGTAATTTCTCCCTCTGAAACTAGAATGATTAACGATCCATTACAACTAGGTGGAGAAGATATTCCTTTTCGAATAATTATCTCAGAACAAGGACCTATTGAGAATCAAATTTCTCTTGAATCATTACTGAGAGATTTTGGATTCACAGGAGATAGAGGGAAAGAAGAGGATGATTTGTGTCTGGAAATTTTCACTTTACTCGGTAGCGCTGAAATTCCACTAACAACTGATTTCTTGATGAATGAAACAAATGAATCTAGAACTCGTGTTTTAGGAATTTTAGAGCGATTTAGGTCAGCACTTCTTGTTGAAAGAGTGTTATTGGAAGAACGAATTTCACATAATCTATTCATTGGACTAACACATCAATGGGCTCAAAGAGGAGAAAAATGGATTCGAGGACGAGGGGGTTTAGGGAGGATAGAACAACAAGTAGCTGACCGAATTGTTTCAGATTTAAAACAAGAAAAATTGACAACTGAAAGTATTTCTAAGCATCTAGATGATATTGATACTGAAGTAAAATGTCTTCTTGTAAATACATTAGGTGGAAGAGTCCCTTACGGATATAGACTAACAGGAAAGGATGCAGATGTAATCCTTTCCCGATTACTTTCTAGAGTGCAGAGGATACTCGAACGACTTAGAATGATTTCAAAAAAGTATGATCAAATTATATCATAATCTTAGTTGATTGAATTGACTTTTCTAAAAAATCTGTTACGGATTGAATTAATTCATTTGGCCCTTGAGTTCTGTGTAATTTAACCCTCATATCACTTGCTCCTTCTAATCCTTTAGTGAATGAAATAGCATGACGTTTGAGATGATTATTTCGTCGAACCCCATATGTTTCATCAGCCAGTTCGCAATATCTTCTCCAACACCACAACTTAATCGCAGCATTTTTTCCTTCTAATGAAACATCAGAAACAAGTTGCTCCCATGGTGCAGGATCAGATTTCCAACCTAATCCTTTCTTTATTCTAAAGAAAATATCTGGATTACCAATAGCTGCTCTTCCAATCATGATTCCTGCTGCTCTGGTAACTTCAAGGCAACGAGCTGCGCTTGCTGCATCTTTGACATCTCCATTAGCAACAACAGGAATGGATAAATCACGTACCATTTCTCCGATCTCTTCCCAATCAGCTTCACCAGCATATCTTTGACGTAATGTTCGTCCATGGACAGCAATCCTAAAGACTCCTTCATCCTGTAATCGAAGAGCAATCGAATGTGCAGTGTTAGGGCCTGAACCTGTTCCTAATCGAACCTTGACGGTTACTGGGACGTCGCTAGCCGCAATACATGCTCTAACCATACTAACTAATCTATCTGGATCTCCGAGGAGTGCAGCTCCTGCAGAGTTTCTACATACCTTAGGAGCAGGACATCCAAAGTTTAAATCAATAATATCAGCAACTGAAGATAGGGCCCTAGTTGTTCCAACCATCTCTTCTTCGACACCCCCAAAAATCTGTGGAATAAATGGAGATTCTCGCGGATCTGATTCTAATCTTCTCCAACTACGAGCATCATCCCGATTTAATCCAGCCGCAGCAGTAAATTCTGTGACTGTAATGTCTGCACCACATTCTTTTGCTAATAGACGAAAAGGAAGATCCGTCACTCCTGCCATCGGAGCAAGGTAAAGTGGAACTGGGTCCATTATACACCTCAGAATATGTTAGGGTATTGACTCTGACGCGAATCAAGTACTCAGAATGAGGACTCCCAGTCTTCTACATTCTCTGCTGCAGCCCATTGATCATCAGTTACTCTTCCCTGAGCTTTGACAACCTCTCGAGCAAGTAACCAATAAACGAGTGCTAAGCTTCTACGACCTTTGTTATTTGCTGGAAGAACAAGGTCAACAAAACGAAGAGTGTTATTTGCATCACAAATTCCAACAACTGGAAGACCAGTATTCACAGCCTCAGACAATGCTTGTTGATCTGCCTGAGGATCTGTTACAATGATCACTTCAGGTTCAATGTAACTACGTAGTCTAGGATTTGTCAGAGTACCTGGGATAAAACGTCCAACAATATGTCTAGCCCCGATTGCTTGAGCAAAGCGACGAGCAGGACGTTGTCCATATTGTCTTGCACTTACTACCAAAATATTCTCTGGCTTGTATTTGCTAAGGAAATTAGATACAATAGAAAATCGCTTATTTGTCTCATCTAAATTAATCAGATAAAGACCAGTTCCTTCTTGCTTCTGTTCTTCCAAGAAAGGCACCATGTGGGCGCTACTTTGTTGTGTCCCAATATGGACGAAATGTTGCTGATATGTATCTAATGGGAGGATGTATTCTACGTCACTCATGATTATCAGCGTCGAGTCCACCTGCCCCCCATTCATAACCGCTTCGCTACTGAAAGATGTTCGAAATCACTGATTTCTTCCGCCCCAACCCCTTTGTATAGCCTCCAATACCATATATCGATGGAGGACACAAGTAGCCTAAGAGGTCCTTTAAAACGGGGGACTGAGGGGCCAGACGGGTTTTGGTTCGATTCGAAAGGGAAAATTCTCAATGTTTCTGCATCAGAAATAGAACGCTACGTTTACTGTCCAATGAGTTGGAGACTAGAAAATGAAGGAATCACCGCCAAAGGGAAAGAAGTAGAACAGGGAATCGAAAAACACGAGCAAATGCATCAAATAATTGTTGAAAAAATTGAAGCCCAAAATGAATTTACCCGTAATATTGTAATTTGGTCATGGTGGTTTGCTGTTGTACTGACCTTGGCTGCCGATACTGCTGCGTTTTATTTTGTCCAAGATGGTACAATCGATTCTGAACTAGCCAGCATGATTGGTAAATTCTTGGTTCTGTTAGCTCTAGTATGGTTAATTCTGGCTATTGTTCTACTAATTCTTCCATGGAGAAAATGGTTAGGTTGGAATGAAAAACTTCTCTCAACATCAACTAATACTTCTGAAATAGAAAATGATTTGCAACCATTGAATACTCCACTAAAAATAGGTGAAAAGGGGTGGTTTACTTTTGGGCGTCCAGAAGCATTGATTCTCTTTTCAGCTATCGCTTTGAGTCTTCATGGAATTGCGTTAACATTCGCTCAAAATAGAAGTTTAGCTACCTTTGCTCTTCTAGTTTTAGCTTTAATTTGGACATTATTGGCCACTACTAGATTACAAGCAGCACTTACTGCAAATCAACGAATAAAGGAAAAAGACATAGAGGCAGGTCTTGAAGAATTAGGAGATATTAGGTATAGTGACGGAGGCGATTCCTTCCTTCTAGAAGATGAAAATACGGGACTACGAGGAAGGCCAGATCAAATCACCCGTATAGGTGAAGATCTAATTCCTGTAGAATTGAAAACCGGAAAAATCCCGAAAAAACCTCACAAAAGTCATCAATTTCAAATTCTAGCATACCTGCATTTGATTGAATCAATGACTGGGACTCCCCCTCCTTTCGGATTTCTTCGATATGGTACTGAATTAGTATACTCAATTGAATGGAATCAGAAAGAAAAAGAAAAGTTGTTCCATGTAATCAAAGAAATTCAACAAGTAAGTGTTCAAGGTGGAGCGAAGCGAGATCACAACAGGCCTGGAAAATGTGAGTCTTGTAGTAGAAGACAAAACTGTCCAGATAGATTAGAATTTATTCCAAATTAATGAGATCTGTGCATTCTCCGACCTCGTGAATCTCTGCAAAAAATACACATGGGCGAGATACGGTTACCTTTACTGAAAAGGAATCATAAACGGATAAAATATCGATAGGCGTCTCTATACCTATACCTCTTGCTTCAACAGTTAGAGTCCATTCTCCATCTTCAAACGGGGATGAATCTTCATTTAGATAGGTCTCTGTAAATTCGTAGTTTTCTGTTGCCCTCTCAGTGAAAAAAGGTGTACCAGTTGGATATTCTCCCGGCTCCCAAACTGAAATCTCAACATATCTTGCTCCAACTTCTTCAACTAACCCAGGGAATGTTTCGTTAGCAAAATCCGAAATAGCATCTCCAATTGATGCATCAAAAAATATCTCAATTTGACTAACAGTAGGATCTATCAAAAATTCAGATTCGTTGATATATTCAGTAGATTCAATATCTTGAGTATCAAAAGTATAATCCCAACCAACTCTAGTATCTTGACTACGACTTTTAGGGTCTTCTTTCATGTCCTCCATTAATTCCCTCATTGAAAGGAGAGATAGACAACCGGGACTCATTAAAGTAAGGGTTATCAAAAGACAGAGGGCCACTTTTCGATTCACAAAAAATCTACTCATTCAATCAACTCCATTCACCTGTCTGCACTCATAGGGTTCGTCAATGCTCTGCTCAGACCCCTTCTGTCATCACTCAGGCGATTCTTGGAAGATAGTCAAGATGTTCAATCCTGCGATTCTTCGGAACCTTCCTCCTTACTCTTTCTTCGAATACTTCGTCTTTTCTTAGGCTTAGGATTTTCTTCTTCCACTACATCAGATATACCTTTAGTATGGCCTGCTTCTGATGAAAGTGAACTGAAGTCACTCGTCTTATCTAATTCCAGTTCACTACCAACTTGAGCAGATGGATCACTTAATTCATCGAATACAACCTTCTCTCCTGGAAGAACTCCTTTCTCTCCTGTCAAGTCAAATATGTCTTTACGAATACCGGCATCACTTGCACTCAATTCAACATCTTCATCCTTTAATGCACGCCTCTTACCCTTCTTTTCAAGGAATGAATCAATATCTCGACCTGCTTCTAATTGGTCTTGCAGATTTGTAGAAACAACTTCCTCATCTTCATCTTCTTCTAAAGACAATTCCTGTTCATATTCTTCCTCGATGGATCGAATCTGGCTTTCTGCTTCTTCCAATCCTGATTCCCAATCATCTTCAATAGAATCCTCTGAAACTCCAAAGTTTTCCATTTGGTCATCAAAGTCTTCAGTTCCGATGAGAATTTCTTCTTCATCTTCTTCTTCATCTTCTTCTTCATCAGGTAGAGGGACAAATTCTTTTCTCTCTCGTCGTTCATAATGAGAGGATACATCTTGGATGGCTCCACAATATGGACAATGGTCCATAGAAGATGGAATCGAAGTCCCACATTCTTCACAATCATGGAAACGACTGAAACCACGAGTAAGTTGGAAGTCACAATGAGGACAAATCTCTTCATCTCCTTCAATTTCACCACCACAGGCAGGACACAATTCAAATGTCTCACGTTCTGTTTCTTCCATGACTCTCCTCGTAAGAAAAATCGCAGCAATCAACACAATAATTCCTGCAATACCTAAGATAATCAATAACGCGACACCCAACTCTCTGTTAGCTTCATCAGGATTAATCGGTTCTCCACTATCAGCAATTACAGTCCACAATGAAGTTTTGGAAGGTACTGTTCCGTTAAGTGCTATGATTGCCAATTGAAGATCTCCAGCCTTATCTGGAGTAATGGTACACTGAACTGTATCTTCAGATCCTATAGATGCTAAATTTACCACTGTTCTGTCAACTTCTGTTCCCAAAGGTGCATAACAAACAAATGTCTCTATTCCAGCACCCTCGTCAGATGTTACAGAAATAGAATATGTTGATTCAACACCAATTACGAGAGGTACGCCATTATCCCAACGCTCATCGCTTAGAAATCGAAGACGCAAATCACTTACTAACTGAACTGATCCAGTAGCGGTATTATCTGCTGAATTAGAGTCATGTGAGGGATTATTTGGAATCCATGTTGCAGTAAATGATTGAGTCTCGCTAATATCTCCTCTAGCAATAGCAGAAAATACCAAAGAAATATCTCCAGACTCAGTAGAAGAAGGAGGGGGAATTACTCTGAATTGTTCAGATAGACTTTCGCCTTCAAATGTAGCCTCTACTGTGCCACTTACAGGAATAGAACCCGTGTTCTGAATACTTACGGTAAAATTGACTGACTCTCCACTTTGAACCTGAAGGGGAGATGCAACTGCAATGGATGATACGACGACATTAGGCGCTGGATACATGATAATAGAAAATTGATTTGAATTATCAAATACACTAGATTCTGGAAGAGTGAAACTAGGATCAATTACAACTTGTAATTGAAGTTCTCCAACATTCTCAATAAACATAGAACCTGTTAATGTTTCATTCCAAAGAATAGAACTCTGGCCATCAAGGAAATCTACCGAAAATGCATGGACTGGGCTCGCATCAGAAACCCTCTGAACCTGCATAGGTACAACAATCGATCCCGTACTAGGCATTCGAAGTAATGAACCACTAATATCCCAAGGACCTCTTAGAGAAGAAGGAGTAGAAGTTACAATAATTTCACCATCATGGAAATAATTTGGAGGAGTAGTAATCTCAATCATACTGGAACGAATATTATCACTAGAATTCGACTCAAGAATCCCGTCGTTAGAATTACTATTAGCAGTAACCGTCAACAACGCGTCAGATGCTGGGGCAGTAAATGTTCGATTAATCCAAACACTCTCTCCAGGGGGTAATGATCCTACATTATAATCCAAAGGAGATTCTTCTCCTAATTCAAACGTGACAGTAGTAGAACCTGCTGATACTCCTCCAACATTGGAAATCTGGGCGTTTGCAGAGAAGGCTGTGCCTGAAAATAAATCAGATGTAGGATCAATAATAAGTTCGGATACAATCAAGTTTGAACGATCTGAAATGGTAAAAAGAGCAGATTGATCATTAGAAACACCATTTGCGGAAAAATCTACTCTGAATGAAACGTCTCCTGCACTAGTTAATACAGTTGAAACTTGAACTGTTATTGAGGACGATGCTGTGACTGTAACAAAAGTGCTTTCCTGAATTAAGTTACCATCTTGACTCAACTGGTATGAGGCAGTAATATCAGATGTATCGCTATTGTGTAGAGTGATTTCTATAATTACTTGAGATCCATTTTCTAAGGGACCAACAATATTGATGTCTTCTGCGTCTACAGTAATTCCACCTGCAGTCGTTGCTGAAACTACGCCAAAAAGTGGCAGCAGAAGGAGCAAACATACGAAGAGTCCCGTCCTCATGTTGGATGAAGAGGTCTAGGGGCACTTCAACGCTCCCGCTGTCTACTGCGTGAAAGCATTGAAGGGCGAGCGGTCCTACATACGCACCGTTCCATGGCTACTCGGACGATTTCTCGCCTCCTGACGGTGCTCATTATGTCGAGCATTTTCTCTGGGATTGTACTTGGTACAGAAGCGCGAAATACTAGTTTAGATTTCGTAAATCCCCCCTCATCTGGAGAGATTATCGGTGGAACTTATTCGGTAGCAGTTGTGAATGTAACTGGATTAGAATTTGTAATTTTAGAGGTTGAAGAAGGAACAACATGGACAGAAATTTCCAATATGTCTGGAATTCCATGGTCTACTTCATGGGACACTAGTTCGGTAGATGATGGAACTCATAGATTACGGATCACTGGACATCCTTCTGACGGGAGTTCTAACATTCAAGTTGTTACTTCTTCATTTTTGGTAGATAACACTGCTCCATCTTCTTTGACATTAAGTGTTGATGATGCCAAAATCGGAGATGGATCGTCCATTGCAAATAGAGCTTGGTTTGATATCTCTGAAAGTGGATCTATGGTTTTCCGTTGGAATGCTTCTGATGATAACCTAGACAAAGCAGTAATTTCTGGCGTTCCGGGAAGTGGAAATCCCCCTTCTGACGGCCCAGGGACTCTACTGAATCGTTGGTCATGGGCACCAGGTGATTTTTCAGAAGGACTCTATACAGTTTCACTAACTGTATATGACAAAGTAGGAAATACTGCCACTCGGTCATTGTATCTTGGAATAGATCGGGCTGGACCTATTACAGGAACTCCTGTTTTCTCAGTTTCTGAAAATACATGGACAAATGATGCAATAGTAACTGTAGGTGCTCTGGCAGCTGGGGCATCAGATAATGGTGGAATTGGAATTGATCATTATGAGTGGAGAGTAGATAATGAAGATTGGAATAATTTCGGTAGTGGATCTACTTCTACTCTACCTCTTCCTGAAGGACAAAGAATTCTATCCTTCAGAGCAGTAGATCGATTAGGAAATTCAGGAGTAAGTACTAATCATACATTCTGGACCGACCATACAGATCCAGTTGCGGGTGGATGGAGTATTCCTGAAATTACCACAATGACTCAGGGCCAAATTGCTATTCAATTAATTGCGACTGATACTCTGTCTGGTATAGATGAATCGAATACAACACTGAGGTATGGATTTGATAATGATGGAATGGGATCTATACCTGATATCACCAATCAATGGCTTTCATTAGGATCTGGAATGAATGCGAATTTACCATCTGGAATAGATTGGTCAACTAAACAAGGTGATTGGTTGGGAGTTTCGGCCATTATGATTGATAATGCAGGAAATCAAATTTTAAGTCCACCAACATATGTTAGAATCGTACCAGGAATTGACTTTCAACTAGAAGATGTAGGTGTTGACAGATTGATAGTTGCAGCCAATACTGGAGATAAAATCAACGTAACAGGGACTATTGTTGCGAATCAAGCATTTACTGGATCGGTTATTGTTAGATTAGAGATGGCACCAAGTGATAGAACTACAGATACAAATTGGACTGTTTTAGAGACTCGTACATTGAATGCAGGTAGCCTATATGATGGTCGTGAAGTACTAGATCCATTTGAAGTCCGAATTCTTGCATCCGGCGAATATGATTTGAAATTATCAATTGATCCTGATGAAATAATTCCTGAGAAGGATGATGGAAATAATGTAGAATACCTAGTCGTTAGTGGAGCAAGACCAAACTCAATTGGAGCAGTTACTAGTTTCATGCCTGCTCTTTTCCTCTTAATTGCAGTTTCAGGATGGATGGCCTGGACAATTAGAAGTGCAAAAGAAGAATGATTACTCTTCTTCCCAATTAATTGACTCATCTTCTGCTAATTCCATCATCTCACTAACTGCTTCTGGATCTTCAGGGTCTACTTGAGATGCTTTGAATCTTCGTTCATTTCTTCTCTCTCTGGCAGCAGCAAGACCAGGGACAAGAGCATCAAAACCTGAGGATGTTGCAGATTGACGCTCTTCATGCATGGCCAA
>DAPV01000017.1:4388-11503 GCA_002502625.1 Euryarchaeota archaeon UBA125 | reverse complement strand
GCAGCTGAACCAATGGTTAGTGAATCTATATCTCCAACAACAACAACAGTTGAACGATAAACTACTAATTCAACACCACTTAATTCCTCAATAAGTTCACGGATTCTCCCATTTCGTCCGATGATTCTTCCTCTCATTCTCTTAATTTGATTAGGTTGACGTCCTACCCATTCTCTAATATCATACATTTTGAGATGAACATCATCGTTTAACAAGGTCATTGCCCTAGATGGAGACATTCCTCTACCAATTGCTCGAATCACATCTGGCATTTTTATTCTAATAATTGGATCAGATTCATCTGACCATTTTGCATGGACTTCTCCTGTCTCTGAATCGATATGTAAGGTACATTGAGCAGCATTCTCAATTTCTAATTTACTTTCACCCGACTTACCAATGAGGACTCCAATACGATCTTTTGCAATTCTAGCGAGTAATTCCATTTCCCAACCTCCTATCGTAATTTAATTCAGATTATCCCTCTAAAATGCTCAGCAATGTTTCTTCAAAGTTTGTTTCGACTCCTTTTTTAATCGCCCAGTTACAAATATTTCTTACATCTCTGATTAAAAATTCTTCAGCATTTGGATGAGCAGATTTTACTGCTTGTCCTACATCAATAATCCATGGTTCACCATTATGCCAAAGAACATTGTATTCTGATAAATCAGCATGAACTAAATCAGCATCTTTCCATGAAACTTTGATAAAATTCACTAATTCATTGAAAATAGCATCAGGATCTTCAATTTGTATATCTCTAAGTCGAGGGCTTGGACCTTCGTCTGAGCCAAGATATTCCATAACTAACACATTACGATTCACTTCAAATGCAGTAGGAACTCGAAGACCTGAATTCTCTAATCTCTTCAAATTTCGATGTTCTTTTCGAACCCAAATAGTCACTAATTCTCGATGTCTTCGTTTTAATCCTCCAAATCTTGGGTCACCTTCAATATATTTTGTTAATCCTTTGAAAACAGCATTACTCGTATGAAAAATCTTCACCGCTCGTGGACCATCAATACTTGTTGCATAGAAAACATGAGCTTCTTTCCCACTAGCTATAGGAAATTCAACTGTATCAATTGCACCTTGACGCATCAATTTGTATATTGATAATAATGTAGATTGATCAAAAACCTGATCAAAAACACGTCTATCTACCCAATCATATCGCCCGGTTCCAAGTACTCCTTGTAATCGATGTTCAATCTCTTGGAACATCTTTTTCATTTTGGGTTGATCCATCCACTCAGTAGATTCTCCACCTTCTCCATGCATGGATTTTACATCAATTTCGTCTACAAAGTCGTCAATGAGTTCATCATCTGAGGTCACAAGACCACCTATCCGAAGAATGAGTCTATATCGCCATCATCATCATCTTCAAAGTCATCATTACGAGCCTTGGTAGGCTCCGCGATAGGTTCCGTTTCAGGAGTCATCTCTTCATCAGAATCATTAGAAGAAAACATATCATCTACATCATCATCATCTTCAGGCTCAATTTCATCTACTTCTGAAGACGTCTCAAAAATTCCACTTTCATCTCCAATTTCTATGGATTCCTCTCCAGATCCGAATACATCTACAATAGAAGGTAACTGTCCTTTTCGAGAAAGGTACATTGCTTGTGTCTTACTATATCTCGTAATCACATTTGCTCTATCATCTTGATATTCCCAAGGTTGAACAACAATCAAATCTTCTTCTCTAACCCATTGTCTACGACGCATCTTTCCTGGAATTCTAGATATTCTTACTTCACCATCTTCACAAATAGCTCGAACTCTACGTCCACCCAACATTTGGTCAGCAATAGCAAACATCTCGTTTACCTTACGATTAGG
Organism: Euryarchaeota archaeon UBA125; assembly: GCA_002502625.1. GTDB lineage: Archaea > Thermoplasmatota > Poseidoniia > Poseidoniales > Thalassarchaeaceae > MGIIb-N2. The sequence goes on along the minus strand of DAPV01000017.1, from coordinate 9,647 downwards.
TAGAGGGACCCTGATACGGGTTGAACCGTCTCCGGACTCCATTTGGGCGAGGAGTTCCTCATCCACCTTCTCCTCTCGACCGCGTGCCATTGAAGATAGCCTGCGGACCACCTACTAAAAACAACAACGGTCAAGGCGGCTCAAACCTTCAACAAGTGTTGAGCTGCCATAGTAGCCATATCAACCAGAGTTTGACTGAAAGGACCTATGCCTGCAATAACAGTTAGAATCAAACAAAGAATTACTGTAATTCTAATCATAGGTGCATCAGGGAGAGGTAGGATGCTCTTTGACTTCTCAAAGAACATTACTTGTCCTATTCTTAGATAATAGAATAGAGAAAGAGCGCTGTTTAACGCCATTGAGATTGCTAGCCAGAAAATCCAGTGAACACTACTCAACCAAGCAATAGCACCTGTAGCAGAAATTGAACCACTTCCTGTACTCGCTGAAATTATACCATCTATGACAAGGAACTTAGAAAGGAATCCTGAAAGTGGAGGAACACCTGCAAGAGCTAACATAAAAACAAACATCGCTACTGCAATTATTGGATCTCGACGTCCAAGACCGTATAATGACTCCATTGATGAGGAATCATCTCTAATCTCTGTCATTGTGAGTACCAAGAAAGCACCTGACTTGAAGAAGGCAAGAACAAGAAGGTGGAATACTACTGCTGTGATAAGTAATTCATTTACAGATTCACTAGCTAATCCTGAGCCGAGAGCTGCAAGAGCAGCAAGCAAATAACCAGCATGTGCAACACTTGAATAAGCTAACATTCTCTTCGGATTCTGGGTAGAAAGCGCTGCAAGATTACCCCATGTCATCGTTATAACTGAAAGTATTCCAAGTAATGGGAGCCAGAATGCTGCAGATCCAAATTCAGGACCCGTCATTACGACCAATACGCGAAGAAGTGCAGCGAACCCCATTGCCTTTGAAGCAGTAGCAAGAATTGATGCCATAGGTGAAGACGTGCCAGAATAAGCATCTGGAGCTGCAAAGTGGAATGGAACTGCACTAACCTTGAATCCAAAACCAACAAGTAACATTCCAAAACCAATTGCAGCTAATGGGTCAAGAGTTTCCATCCCTGCCCATGTTGCTGCTAATCCTTGAGGCCCAGTGAGATTCAAGGTTGCTGAGGCATAATCTGTAGCAGAACCGCTCCAAATGTATAGTAGAGACATTCCATAGAGAGTTATAGCACTTGCAACAGAGCCTGTAAGGAAATATTTCGTTGCAGCTTCTCCACTAGTGTTTTCTTCTTTCATGAATGCTACAAGAACATAGATAGCCAAAGATGCTAATTCTAGTCCTACAAATAGTAAAAATAAGTTGGTAGATAAAGCAACAATACTCATTCCAAGAGCAACGAATAGAACTAGTAAATGGAAATCACCTTGACGACGGTTATTCAAAAGAACTCGAATTGCACGGGCTTTGAATGAATCACTAGAGTCAGGATGAGGAGCTTTTGCATCAGCCTTAGCAGGCATTCTGTTTATCATTGCTGCAGTTCCAACCAATAATGCAAAGTTGAAAATTGATGTGAAAATACGGCTAAATGCATCAGATCTGAGAATATAATCAGATGAACCAGCACAACCTTGTTGAATTGCCCCATTTGCTGAAATACATACTGTAGAAAGAGCGGCTCCTTCAACGAAAGTCATCAAACTACTAGCCATTGCTAAGAGCAAAGTAAACATCGAAATAACACCAGGAATAAGAGGGTCGCTAGTAGCACGGAAACGCTCACCACCAAGGAATACAGGAATTCTAAATTGAGTCATAGGGATCCTGAATGTAGCATTTCCTAGATTTGGAACTATAATTAGAAGGAGGATTCCTACAATTATTGTCACCTCCGGACGAAGAGATTCTACTAACAGTGGATGAGCAAGAAGAGGGGATTCAATATTCATGGAGTCACCCCCAGAGCAGTAAGAGCATCTATCATGATTTCACTAACCAAACCTGTACTCCAATTAGACATCATCTCAAAGAATAATGCAGGGAGAATTCCGAAAAGAATTGCTAAACATCCTAAGATGAACATTCCAGCATTCTCATGCCAAGTAACATCACGAGGCTTTTCTCCGTGCATAGTGTCTGGAAGAATTCCATGATGTGGATCTCCACTCTCAAAAATTGTTCTTTGCATAGACCATAGATAGTATCCTGCTGTGAGAATTAATGTTAATGCAGGGATTAGAACCCACCAACCAAAAGTCATCCAGAAAGCAATCATAATTGCCACCTCTGCGACGAAACCAGCCATTAGAGGAAGTCCTAAACTTGCCATCCATCCCAACATCATATGGCCAGCCATGAATGGACTATGATGTGCTAATCCACGCATCGACCCAATTTCCAAGGTATGATAGTGATGCTTGAATGACCCACAAACAGCAAACAAAAGAGGAGAAATTATTCCATGTGCGAACATCATGAATAATGCTCCAGCAATTCCAAGAGGTTGCATTGTCGCAATCCCTAGGAAAATCAAACCCATATGAGAAACGGATGAATAAGCAACCATTCTTTTGAGATTTGTTTGACCAAGACATACCCATGCTCCATAAAACAAACTAGCCATACCTAAGAAAACCAACAAAGGAATCATTGTAATCGTCTCTTGTGGGAACAAACTTACTGCAATTCTAAGGAATCCATATGCTCCCATCTTTAGCATCACTCCTGCCAATAGCATTGAACCAGCAGTAGGGGCTTGAACGTGAGCATCTGGGAGCCAAGTATGTACTGGAACACTGGGCATTTTAGTGGCAAATCCTACCAACATCAGGAGGAAAACAACTGTTCTCAATCCAGCAGAACTAATCAATGATGACTGTTGCATTAGTAACGGAATATCGAAATGATGATGAGTCAACGTACCTGAAATACCTGAGACCGGAGAACTGTGGAAATATACAATTAGGATTCCGATTAACATCAGAATACTAGCTGCAAAGGTATAGATGAAGAATTTCATGGCTGCATATCTTCGGTCTTCTCCTCCCCAAACTAGAATCAAGAAAAACATAGGAACTAATGTTAGTTCCCAATACACATAGAATAAGAATAAGTCCAATACTGCAAACACACCTAGTAATGCTCCTTCCATCAGAAGAATCAAACTATGGAATTGTGCACCTTTTGGAGCATCCCACTGTACCAACATAGAAATTGGAATTAAAAGAGTAGTTAACCAAATCATAGGATACGATAGTGCATCAATTCCAACATGCCAATTTACTCCGATACTAGGGATTAGAGAAGTATATTCGCTTTCTAAGAGATAAGACCCTTGAGCTCCAAAAGAACCTGCAGACCATGTAGATAACCAATCATTTTCAAGACCGATTTGAGTTGCTAGACCGAACAACAATACTGCAATACCCATGTTTGCATATTTTATCAAATCAACAGCCTGTTTCTTCGTACTTGAAGGGACAACTTCGTAGATTAGGAGCAAAAATAAACCTGCAAAAAGAGGTGTAAGAGTTAGGATTTCTAATTCGTTCAAGAACTCACCCCCATAAGTAAGAATATGATACTAAGAGCTCCGATTGCAGCATACAAGATATAATCACGAGTACTGCCTGTGGTAAGTAAACGAATTCTTTCACTAGATGCTTGAGACCCCTTTTCTACCCCTCTAACAATACCATCAATTATTTTTCGATCGAACCAAGAGGTGAGTAATGAAAATGGAATTACTGTTCTTCGAATTATTTCTTCATAGAGATAATCGATGTATAGTCTCTCTTCAAGAGCCTTGGCCAATGAAGATTCACTCATTTCAGTAACATCCATCTTACTTGGTCGGGAAGATAATTTGACTAGCCAGCCAACTAATGGAATCGCGGAACTTCCTTCCTTTAACGAGCCTCCATGAATTCGCATAGCAAACCATGGCCCAACAATAAACGAAAGGAATATTGTTGTATAACCAACAATCATGAAATTAGGATCTGAGGGTAAGAATGCATGCTCAAGAGCATACACGAATGCATCTACAACAGATGGATCGTAGCTGTGTGAATCGTAAAGTTTCAACTCATCATATTTGCCACCAAGGAATTTCACAACACCAAACATTGACAAAATTAAACCAGTAAATGCAGTTACTATTGAAAGTGTCACAAGTGGTGTTTTTATCCATGGAGTTGTTTCATGAACATGTTCTACAACTTCTGATTTTGGAGACCCAGCAAATGTCATGAACCACATTCTCGACATGTAAAAACCAGTCATTCCAGCTGTTAATAGTATCAAGAGGGCTGGCCCTAGCATCAATGATTCACCGTGGAAGAAAGCATCCCATGTATGACCTACAATTCCTTCTTTAGACCAAAATCCTCCAATTAGAGGGATTCCAATGATTGACATAGAGCCTAACATCATAGCTGTAGAAGTCACAGGCAAATGGGCTGCTAAACCACCCATATTCCTCATATCTTGAGGATCGAAATCATCCTCCTCACCATGGGACTCTATCTTTCCACCAATCAAGAAATCCATCATGTATCTATCCAATTCAACGGGATCTATCTCTCCATCACCATTACGATCCATTGCATTAACTAAAGCCTCGATATCTGTTGAATCATCAACAATAGATGCTGAAACAAGACCAGACTGTAATTCTTCAACAGTTAGAGTTCGGCTACTATCAATATCCAGGTTATCAAAGAATTGACGTAAAGTCAATCCATCTGTACGAAGATGCTTGACTAAAGAGACCAACGCTTCTGGAATTTCTGATACATCAGAATGTTCGTGATCGTCATGATCATGATGTAGATGATGATGAGCATGATGAACTTCATGAATTACTGAACCTGAAGCCATGAAGAGCATTCCCTTAGCCATAGCGTGATTGAATAGGTGGAATAAAGAAGAACCTAAGACAATAACACCTGCTGTTCTCATACCTTCTCCATCATGATTTAGGAACCATAATGCTGCACCGAGACCTGTGAAAATATATGCTAATTGACTCATTGTAGAATATGCTAGAACCTTCTTTATATCATTTTGAACAAATGCAATGCCTGCTGCCATAAATGCAGTAATTCCTCCAACCCATGCAACTAGTAAACCTATATCTTCTAATCCATGAACTCCTCCATTTGCTACATCAACAAAGGGAACCATTCTAGCTACTAGGTATAGTCCTGCATTAACCATTGTAGCAGCATGAATTAGAGCAGAAACTGGAGTTGGTCCTTCCATTGCATCAGG
>DAPV01000017.1:0-4078 GCA_002502625.1 Euryarchaeota archaeon UBA125 | reverse complement strand
CCTTCCATTGCATCAGGTAACCAAACATGAAGTGGGAATTGAGCCGATTTACCAACTGCACCAATAAACAACATAATGAGTGCCCAACCTAACAAATCAGCGTCAACTATTGCTCCTGCTACTCCAGTGGAAGGATCATCGAAAATCACTGCAAAGTCCAATGATCCATAAATCTGATAGAGAATTAACAACCCTATCATCAAAAAGACATCTCCTACTCTAGTAGTCATGAATGCCTTCTTTGCTGCAGACGCAGCACTAGGCTTCCAATAATAGAAACCAATCAAAAGGTAAGAACAAAGTCCCATTATTTCCCAGAAAATGAATAACCACAGGAAGTTGTCTGCTAAGACCATACCAAACATTCCTGCTGTAAACAACAAATATTCTGCAAAGAAACGATGATTTCTATTTTCATTAATCTCATCTGTGGTCATGTATCCTATTGCAAACCAACAAATAAGGAATGTAAGGAAAGTAGCCACAAATAACAGCATCAAGGTTGTCTGATCTACCCAAACTCCGAATGAAATCTCCCATGCCGGTAAGATGACCCATCCGCTAGCAGTATGAGTCATCACATCGAATGAAATCCAGGAAAGAATATGACTTACTGAATAAGATTCAATCTGGGCAGTTCCTCCAATAAATTCGACTATTACCCAAAGACCTACGCCTAAGGTAATGGTCATTGTCATTAAGGCTGGAATTCCACCTTCTTTCAGAGTGTTCTTCCATAGAGGATGGCCGTTCCAAATTTGTCCGGCTAGTAGAATAAGTGGAAAAGCGATCATGGGGGCAGCAATAATTACGAAAGACCAATCAGTTGCCTGACCGCCACCACCAAGAGCCAAACCTATAGGGATCATTGCAGCAGCTAATATGAAGAGTAGAAGACGCGATTCATTTTTCGATTCACTCATCTTATCACCTCAATGTTTCAATAAATCAACCTCATCGAGATTGATTGTCTCTCTAGTACTGTATAGAGATAGGAAAATAGCCAAACCAACTGCAACTTCAGATGCTGCTATTGCAATAGCGATAGAAGTGAAAACCCAACCTTCAGGATTTCCTGTTTGCATCGCAACTGCAACAAAATTGAGGTTTACTGCATTGAGCATTATCTCAATACACATCAATACGATAATTGCATGCTTACGAGTAAACGCTCCAGCAAGACCAATGAAAAACAAGATTGCAGAAAGCCCAGAAATATATCCAGGATCTATCATTCTTCTTCACCTCGGTTTGCAACTAAACTAGTGATTGCGATATCTAATTCAGGTAAGTCCAATTTGCCATCACTGTTCAAATCCATCTGATTTACTAATGCATCAACATCCCAAGGAGGAAGATTTCCTACACTGGCATTTTTCAGAGCCAATTGAAATTCCATTGTATCAATTTCTCCAGAATCATCCAAATCGATTGAACGGAAAAAGTCGAAAACAGTTTGGCTACTCTCAACTAGGTAATCAGCTAATTTTTGCAACTCGTTACCTGTTGGAGAATCCATAGTAACTGATACTGACGATCTTTTACTTGGCGGGGCTGATATTCCAATTCCACCTTCATTCCAAATTAGATTCTCTAATCGTTCATCTCTGACAAGGTATGAAGCACCAATCATCGCCATTGCTAATAATGCCCCAAGAACGACCAAAGATAAAGACCAATCTACCATTAAGGCGTCAGCAAAACGAGCAGTAGGAGAAGTCATTACCACTGCTCCAGACGCCCAACGAGGAGCATCTACAAGTAAACTCATCAGATAGAATCCAAGGATTGCGATACCCGCGCGGGCTACATTCCCCAATGCTCTCACTCAAAATCACCTTCCATAATTTGTCTTCGAGTCAGCATAACGCCGAATTGAACAACTAACATTACGCTTCCAAGATATACTAATATCTGAATTGCAGAAAGTAATTCAGCACCTGCTAGAACAAATACTCCCGCAACTGCAAAGAAACAGAAAACTAACGAAAGCATAGAATGTGCAACTCGTTTTGCATAAACGCAACCTAAGGCTCCACCGATGGCGATTAAACTGAACAAACCAAATGTGATTAGTTCGCCATCAATAGCCATAATCATGCCTCCTTACTTGCCTTTTTTGCTGCCCTTTCTCTCTTCGCTCTTTCCTTATCTGCTCTCTTTGCAAGTTCACGATCTACTGCTTCCTTGTGAACAACAGGAAGAACCCTAGTTCTAGCAGCATCCATCCATAAGTCATCACGAGTAAGACCAGACATTCCATCATACTCATTTGTCATGAAAAAGGAATTGAATGGACATGATTCCATGCAAAGACCACAAAACATACAGCGACCTAAATCAATTCTTCCTGAAACAATATCTTGTTCAGCAGGTATCATGCCCTCTAAATCTACAGATTCAGTCTTACCTGAATCTGTCCAACGTACGGATGCAGTATTACCGGTTAAATCAATAATTTCTGCGAAATCATATTGCTGAGGTGCAGATTCATGTGCAGTTTCTAAAGAAAATGTATTTTCAATTTCTTCAAAATCTTCATTTTTCTTAGCCAGATATCCGCCCTCAACAAATTCTACTGAACTTAATCCAGCATCCTCGTCAGCTGTGTCAGGCATATCTAAAACATTGACTCTGACTTCAGATTCCATGTGTAAACAATCATTTGGACATGCTCTAACACATGCCTTGCAAGCAGTACAAGTTTCCCAAACAATTCCAATTCTTCCATTGTAATTATTTGGAACGAATAACCATGGTTCAAGATCTTCCAATCGCTCGTATGGATACATTACAGTAACAGGGCGAGAAATCGATTTTACAAAATGGCTAGTCTCACGATCTGCTGCATAAATCGGGCCGTCTTCACCTTGTTCTCCAATACGAGAAATCGTCTCTTCATCAAGCATCTGTGCTTGCTTTCCGTGATATCCTGAAGAAAAGAAACGTGGGCCAATATACGGAATTGTTCGAAGGCCTGCACGTAAAGTAATCCACATCGGACGAACTACAAGATTTCGAAAGTTCGGTGTCGCTCTAGGGTGATAAGCCATATTTAATCCTCCAAATTAATCCTAGCTCCTGGTGAAGCTTTGTTGATCTCGCTAACATGATATGGGCGCCTTTGCTCTGCAAGTGCTTCTTCGTCTTCATCTAAGACTAAAACAACAAATAGAACAATAGCAACTACTGTAATCAATATTGGAACAATCATGGGCCAAGGACCTCCATCATAAACACCTAGACGGAGCCATATACTCAGTCCCAACTGGATTACAGAAAGTGGCAATAAATAACGCCATCCAAATTCAAGAATTTGGTCTGTGCGAACTCGATGGAGAGAGGCTCGAACCCATATAAAGAAACCAAACACTAACCATGCTTTCATCAATAACCATGCAGAATGAGGAACTATCTGGAATAAAATCTCAAAGACTCCTCCAATAAATGGTAGACTAATCAATGAATCCTCAAATGGAAATTCCCAACCTCCTAGGAAAAATAGGGAGAACAAAATACAGGCTGCGAGCGCTCGAAGATATTCAGAAGCGAAGAGAAGTCCCCAGCGCATTCCACCATATTCAGTCCACCAACCTTCTACGAGTTCTGCCTCTGCTTCAGGCATATCAAAAGGAGTGCGTTCAACTTCGGCTATCATAGTGATTAAGAAAAGTGCGGCACCAAGAGGCATTAAGAAAATATTCCAAACACTACCAAGAGAATTGTTCATCTGAAATTCAGCAATTTCAATAATATTCAATGTCCCACTAAGTACAGCAATTCCAAGAACTGTAACAAGGAGAGGGATTTCATAAGCAGTTAATTGTGCAGCACTTCTCATTCCTCCAATGAGAGTATATTTGTTGTTAGATGCCCAACCTGCAAAGAAAACGCCTAGCGGCGCAATTCCAAAAATTGCCATCATGTAGACTAACGATAAATCAGGATTAGCAGCATACAAACTCGGACCATAAGGGATGAATGCGAAAACAAGTAATGTTGTGGAGATAATAATGAAAGGGGCGACCTCATAAGTCACTTGATCTGCATCTTTAGGAGGCATATGTTCTTTGATTGA
>DAPV01000048.1:2241-42110 GCA_002502625.1 Euryarchaeota archaeon UBA125 | reverse complement strand
GAAACCGCATTAACTGCTGAAACCCCTACTCCATGCAGTCCACCTGAAACCTTGTAGGAACTATTGTCGAATTTCCCTCCAGCATGCAATTTTGTCATTATCACTTCTGCAGCAGAAATTCCGTAGTCTTCGTGGATTCCAACAGGGATGCCTCTCCCAAAATCTCTTACGGAGAGTGAATTATCTGGGTGAAGAGTGATTTCAATTGAATCAGTATGTCCTGCAAGGTGTTCGTCAACGGAATTATCTACGACTTCCCAAATACAGTGATGTAATGCTGAACCATCATGCGGATCCCCTAGGTACATACCAGGTCTTTTCCGTACGGCCTCTAACCCTTCCAGTACCTGGATGCTGCCTGCGTCGTAACTTTCTTCCATATTTTTTCCCCTCTTTGCAAAGGGCCCCTTAGGGGCCCTTTGAGAACTTTCTATACTCCAATTGAGGGCATATAAACAAGGCGGCTTTATCAGCTGATTATGGGCTAGAAAAGCATTTTTTTTTTTAATTCGGAGAAGTTTAACGTAACATCATGATTAAACATGTATCGCCAGTCAGGTGGGCTAATGCCTCTGCCAAAAGTGTGTGTCACCCTATCAGGTAATACTTTGGAAGAAATGTTAGAAGATGCTGCTTTGGCAACAGCAGCAGGTGCAGATTTGATAGAAGTAAGATTCGATAATCTCTGGCTAAAGCGTGTCGAGGTTATTCCTGAAGATCAAGGTGATGATCAACGAAAAAGCAGGACGAAGAAGTGGGAGTTTCACCCTATTCCTTTGGAAGATGTTCAAGTTGATTCTTGTATTGAAGGATTCAAAACAGGTATTACAATACCGTATATCTTCACTTGTAGGCCTCGACGTCAGGGAGGAAATTTTCCTGGCGAGGAATCAGGAAGAATCGCAATAATGGATAGTGCCATTCAATCCGGTGTTCCTTTCATTGATTTGGAAATCGATATTGATTCTGATGAACGTTCTAAATTAATTTCACTTGCTGGAGAATCAACAAAAGTGATAGCTTCTGAACATGGTGGTGCTCCTCCCCCAGTTGATGAAATTCTTAGCCAAGTGGATGAAATGTCTTCTATGGGTTCGATAGTGAAGATTTGTTACAGGTTGACAACTAAAGGTGGAGCATTAAGAGTTTTAGAGGCGGCTAAGGCGGTTGGTGACAGGGAAAATGGGCCTGAAATCGCTCTAATGGGTACAGGAGAAGGCGGTGATTGGACTAGAATTCACGCTCCAATTTTAGGTTCTTCATTGGTTTATTCTACAATGGAAGATACATTTGAGATAATACGTCAAGGAAGAATAAATTTTGAAGATTTATACATTGCTTGGGACTTATTAGAATACGAATGATTAATCTTCATTTCGATATGTGCTAGGTGTGCTAGAATTATTCTCAACCATTGGCATAAGTTCTACTTCTACTTCACTATCATCCCATGCCCCTCTAGCATATTTTTGATGAATGATAATTGGAGCAACAATAACCATCAAAGGAAGTGAACAACATAACATGTAGACTGTAGTTTTAGGCAATAAAGCTCTTTCTTCAACTAAAATAATAATTTGAGCAACCATATTTTGGCCTCTTGATGGAGCGTCATTAGTTCTTGAATTGTTTCTTGCATCTAGAACTAGGTACATACTGTCATCATTTCCTGATCCAAAAATTCCTTGTGACGATGAACTCCCTCCATCTTCAAAGGTAACAGAAAAATCGACATTCCTAGTATTTTCATATGCATGTATGTCTCGATATGGAATCCATCCAAAGAATGAAAAAAATGTAGGGCTCCCTTCGTCTTCCTCATCAAATCTTTCATCCCATTTGTATCTGTCATAATCTAGATTTTCCATTAGATATACATCTGCTAAAGGATCACCCGTAACTGTTTGATTTGGCGCTGTTGCAAAACTAACACAGAAAGTGTACCTATATCCCTCAACCATATTCATTCGAATAGCCGTATACCCTCTATCTGATAGGTTAACTGATGTTACAAAACCATTTGTCAATGGGTCAAGATCTCCTCCAACTGAAAATCCTTCTTGGCCAAAGAAAATATCGTCATCAAAATTTTTATTGCTGCCAGTTTCAATTAATTCTGCATCTTCTCCCCAATCAGGTGTAGTTTGACCGGTCAGTGAACATGTTGAGGCAGCGTTAACTGAATCAGAGATTGGAGCAGTGGATGGAAATATAAATGCAAATAGGATTAGAAAAAGAGGAAAGAAACTGCCTCTTTTCATGATTTTTATCTCCTTCTTGAGCCAACTGGTCTAATATATCCTGAATCATTACTTCGCCTATCTTCTCTATCAAGATTTTTCGGCTTAGTAGGAGGTGTGTGCTGATCCATTCCGAGGATTCCACCTTCTGTTTGAACTTCTGTTACGTCATAAGTGGGTTGTTCATCAACTGCTTGTTCTTCTTCATTCGGTTGCCTCATCACTGCCCATCCAAGGATTAGAACTATGGCTACCAAAGCTAAGATCAACCAACTACTACTATCACTAGGAAGTAAATCACTGAGTTCAAAATCTGAAAGTGACCTCGGCCCATTATCATCATTATCTGCTACTTCGATTTGGAATGCTTTGATTGTACACGCATCTGTATCGTCACAAACCATTGCAATTACTGTATATTCTCCCGATTCGTTCCAACGAAGAGGAGGTATTTCTGAAGAGATAATCCAATCATTTTGGAAATCTCCATCCTCATTTTCGTCTACAGAGGGGTCAATGTCCCAAAATAGTCTGAGATTTTCGTTGAGAGCTTGGTTTGGATCATTGTCAAGAATGCCATCTGAATCGCTATCGCTCAAAATATCAGTGTCTCTGAACGCAGAAATTCCTGACTTTATGTCTTCATCTTCATATGATAGAATTAGAACTACAGATGATCCCAAATCAATTTCTTCTTCGAAAAGTGAATCTACCAATATAGTAGGAGGAGAACTAACATGTATCATACGATGTGTTTGATTTGTATCTCCTGTTCCATATCCATCTCGTACAGTTAGGGTAACAAGATAACTTCCAGGTACTGTGAATGTATGCCAAATATTTTCACCTGATGAAATAGGGGATGCATCTCCAAAGTTCCAAGAGTAAGATGTAATACCATTCCAACTTGGAGAGTTTGGATCAGGATTATTCATACCTTCAAATTTTGGATCAGCATCTCTCGATCCACCACCTGAGAAATAAATGGGCACTCCCGCTTTGACGAATAATCCTCCATCAGAAGATAATGGATGCCAGAATTCGAATTCACTGATATTATCACTAGGGGAAGTAACTAATTCTCCATTCAATGATGCTTCATATGCAGTCATTACTGGTAACGGAAGAGGATTTTCAATTGATACGAGATATGATTTAAGATGCGATTCAAGACCCAATTCATCGATTATGAGTAATGAAACTGTGTAGACTCCTGGTTCAAGGAAAGTATGGACTACTGCACTCTGATTAGTTACTGGTTCTTCACCTTCAATAGACCAAATTGTTGTCATTGCAGAATCATCTCCATCAGGATCAAATGAAGTACTTTGGAAGGTATACTGTGTAGAAACAGTGCCATCTGCAGGTCTTGAAAATAATGCTACTGGGCGCTGATTCAATACGTTAACTGTAATGCTTGTTGTACTTGTATTTCCATCATCGTCTGTGACACTTAGATTTACGAATTTAATACCTGGGGTTCTCCAAGCCACAGATGGAGTGACATCTTCACTACTGCTCTCAGTAAACGGGGAAAGTTGATTCAAGATTCCTCCTTCAAGATTGACAGTTTCATTAAATGACCATGTTACATTCTGAATAACTCCATCATCATCTATGAAGATTATAGGCATTGTCAGTGGAGTTAGAGTATATGTTTCTAGGCCTTCATCGAAAATTAAGCGAGGCGGCCTATTCAGGATTGTAATGTTAACTTCTAGGTGCGAGATGTGTACTCCATCAGAAACTGTAAGATTCAGAACGTTCAACATTCCATCAGCTGTGCCTACTAACCATGCATGATCAATTTCTACTAATCCTACTGAGCTGACTATTCTTCCATCTCCAAAGTCCCATGTGAAAAGTAACTCCTCATCTGGAACATTATCTTCAGTTGATCTAGCATCAAATAAGACTCTTTCATTTGTTCTAAGACTCAGTCCTTGCTTAATATCTACTCCTTGTACTGTCAGTCCAATAATAGGGTCAGATGTATCATTTACACTAATATTCCAAGTAACTGGGTCAGATATCGCTCCACCTCTATCTTCAATTCTTGATTCTACTGTATAGTTTGAGGATAAAACCCATTCATGAATGGGATTTTTTAGTCCTGAAAAAGAGCCATCGCCGAAATCCCAGGAATAAGCTACAGGCGTTTCATTTTGACTAAATGTTTCGTTATCCGTACTAAATCCCCATTCGTCATATCCTGAACCATAGAATTGTAATCCAAGGTAGGTTTGAGTAGCATTAGCTGCTGAATTACTTACAGCAACTGGCTTCATGTTTGTTAAGGAAACAGGAGCAGATATCGCTTCGTCGACTAGTGTTTGACCATAGTTTCGCAATTCTACATCAAACACCCAGTTTCCATCTTCGGGAACAGTAAAGAAGATACTTGATTCAACTTCAATTCCATTTCCTGCTGCAACTTCATATTCAATAGTGTCATAGAGGATGTTATCTTTGAAAGCATGAACAGTAATATCTAAGATTTCAAAGAATGCAGTTGAATTAACAATTGATGTTAGATTAACTGTATCTGGACTGCCGTTTGAATCTCTATCAATTGTTGATGTAGAATCAATTCGAACAGTTGGTGGTTCAGAAATCAGGGCTGCAGTTACATCTACAGTTGCTGTAGGATATGCATTAGATCCTCCACTAAAGCCACAATTTGGGTATGAATAATCACAATCATCTACGGTACTTGCGTACCATGTTATCAGATATGCATCATCAGTAGTATTTCCAAATCCATCTACTACCCCTGTTCCTACTCCAGTTCCTGGGTCGAATCTTAAATCGAGTGTCGACCAAGTTTGAGCTGCTGTATCTTTTACAACTAGAATTCCATCGAATCCAAATTCAGAAGGAGTAACCATCACATTCAGAGGAGCACCAGTGCCCGAAGAAAATCTCCATGCTCTAACTCCCCATCCTTCCATGTCATGATTTTGACTAGTGTACAATGAGCCCCAGTTAAAATTTTGATCGGTCAATTGTAATTTACAAAACGAAGAGCCCCCGCACGTGCCTCCCATATCTATATTCGAGAAACCATAGCGTCCTTGTTGACTATCTAGAACGGCGGCTGCAGTGAAATTTGCAAAGATTTCATCCATAGTTGTACCGATATTTGCAGGCGATCCTGGCACCGGATTCCGTGCTAAATTTTCTATGGACGCTCCTCCTGTTGCTGTATCTGATACCAGACTTTGAATGGCTTGACCTCCTCCAAATTTGTCTGCAAGATATAATATGAATAGGAAACCTGCCCCATAATCGCAATCAGCACGCTGGTTCCACCATCTAACACTGCATGACGCATTTGATGCCCATCCGTTACTATGTCCGATTAACGATCCTTCTGCACCTAGAACTAAGAATGCTGCCATATCTGCAGCCCCTTCATCAATCCAAGCATATTCCAGCGGGTCTCTAGCATTGTGGAGCAAATGTTCGAATTCGTGAGCGAAGATTACATTTCTCCATCCTAAGTCATCACTGTCTACAAAAATTGCTTCTCTAGATGCAGCTATTCCTGGTGAGAAATATCCGCCTATGTTTGAAGGTCCATCAATTGCTAAAATTACAATTTCAACTTGGCAATTATTGTCAACGTCTGGAGGATTTCCGAAATACGAGGTCACAGTAGGATAGATTGAGTTATCCCATGTAGATGCAATATCGTTGATTGTAGTAGACGGGATGCTGACTCCATTTTCAACAATTATTGCTGCTGAAGATGTTACTCTCTCCACCTCAGCGGCAATATTTCCTCCAGCAGTTGGCATTGTGACACTATCTCCTTGATTCCAAGCATTTTCACAAGCTCTACTTACAGAACGACTTTGTTTAGATAAATAATCAGAACTAAAAGGAAGAATCATGTCTGGCATTCCTGCATCTATCCATTGATTTTTGAGATGACGAGTTGCAGAAAATACAGGGTCTTCTGAAGAGGTACTAAGGTATGACTTGCCCATTTCTTCGCCATCAAAATTTGAAATGGTCCCAGTGAAAATTTCAACCTCCTCATTGTCATCTTCAGCATGTGCAATAACAGGAAGAAATGATGCCAATAATAGTACAATTACTAGAGTTGAACTCAGAGTCGCCTTTCGGCGATTCGTAATCGATGTGCTGCTCTCTGACATTTCCATCATCCTACATCGTTATGATGTCGTATTTAAGTCTCGATGGAGCGTGGTTCGTACATGCGCACTCGGGGCACTATACTGGCAGCTCTCATCCTCCTGTCCGTGATGCTACTCAGTCAGTCTTTGAACCCCCCGATGATTAGTTCATTAGATTCAAGACAATTTGCTGCTAATTCTGATTCTTTTGAAGCCGAGGAAATAAATTGGAATCTTGTCCAAAGTGTCTCCAAAGAAACCGCAGTCTTCACCCAAGGTCTCGAAATTTATGATGGTAAAATGTACGAATCTGGAGGGCTGTATGGTCACTCATCAGTCCGTTCTTTTGATATTGGTTCAGGAAAACCAATCGAGACAGTAAATCTTTCTTCAGAATTGTTTGGAGAAGGATTAACCATTTTTGACGACCAAATCATAGTTTTAACTTGGAAATCTGGTAGAGTATTGCGTTATTCACTGGATTTTGAGAATAATAATGAATCAGTAATTCCAGGTGAGGGATGGGGAATATGTTCATTGAATGATATGCTTGCTATATCTGATGGTTCATCAAAGATAACCTTCAGAGATCCTGTTGATATGACCGAATTATCATTTGTCAATGTAAAATTTGATGGTGACTTTTTAGATAACATAAACGAATTAGAGTGTGTTGAAAACAAAATATATGCTAATCGATGGTACGATAGTCGTATTTATGAAATAGATATTCAAACTGGAATTGTTACCGGTTACATTGATTTATCATCATTGACCAGTGAATATAGTTCAATCACAAATGGAAGTGTATTGAATGGAATTGCCTTTGACCCATCTTCTGGAGATTTTTGGATAACTGGTAAGAATTGGTCAGATTTTCATCGCATAAATTTTCTTATCGAAGATAATAGTTTAATAGATGATTTTCAAGTGAATTATTTGATAGGGATTTTAGTCTCGATAACAATTACTTTTCCACTAATTGGCTCTTTTCTCTTTTCTATCAGGGGACCGAAGGAGATTCAAGCCTCACCACCTCTCGGAAGACTTGGGGGGCCGCCATATGGATGATGAAGATGATATCGTCGAGGTCCGTCTTGTGGACGAATTTGATGATCTTGAAGCAGAGTTAGACCATGATCCTGATGAAATAAGAATGGATTCGTCAGAAATTAGGGAAGAAGCAAGTGAAATTGCAATTAAGGCAATTCATGATGGTTTAGAATTTGGTGGAAGTCTACCCACTGTTAGACGAATGGCAATTGTTTTGATAATTGCAGGTAGTCTACTCGGTTTTTGGTTCGGAGTTCTTTCTATTGCAGCTGACCCCTCTGATATATTAGGAGAAAATTCTCAACTTATAGATGCTGATCAAACAATTTCTGGACTGGTTGTTACTGAGATTTTGGATGATGAGAATGGAGGTAATGCCCCCGAAGGTGTTGAGATTAGGTTGTTAGATGGTTCAGATGAATTAATCGATAGACAATTTACTGATCAAGATGGTCGTTTCCAGTTTTCTGATCAACCTACGGAGGTAAGAGTAATAGAAATACAATCAGAGGGAAATATCACTGAAAGAAGGGTGTTGATCCCTGGTGAGATTTCTCAATTGACTATTACATTGCGAGCAGGAGATGGAATACATGAAGTCGATCTCAGACTAGCTAGTAACCTAGAGGATAACATAAGATTAGGAACGGTTGTAGCATTTTTCACAGTATTTTCTTCTGCATTGGGTTTTGGAGCAGCAATGGAAACACTTCGAGGGAATTCGTATAGGAGAGCACAATGGCTGTCAGGATTGGCTCTTTTTAGTAGAGGTGGCGTTTTTATTGGTCCTGGTTTAATTTTAAGTGGAATGGCTCTAAATCGTCTCGCTAAAAAGCAGTTCTCGGACCAAATAGAACCCGAGGAGTAAGGCCATGTATCTCATTACTCTGGAAGGTGGAGATGGCTCTGGAAAGGGAACCGCTACTAAGATGGTTTCAGAAGTTTTACTCAAGGAGGCATCTTTTTCTTCTGTTGAAATCACAGCTGAACCTCGAAGAAATCATCCACTGGGTAAGTTGGCAGTTGAATCTGTTCGCACAGGCGATGCAGGTCCATTACAAGAAGCCGGATTCTTTGCAGCCGATAGATTAGATCATTCTCATATGTGGATTCGCCCTAGGTTAGCGATGGGTTCAGTAGTAATTTCAGAAAGGAATGTACATTCTTCATTAGTTTACCAAGGAATAGTAGGGGATTTGGGATTAGATCAAGTTGCTAGGCTTAATTCTGGAGCTATGGTTCCTGATCTCACAATTTGGTTGGATTGTGATCCTGAAGTTGCATTGAAGAGAATTAATCAGGAAACATTACGTATGGAGACTATGAATAAAACTGAGTATTTTGAGACAGATGAATTACAGAAAAAAATTCGCTCAGGATTTCATAGTTTATTGGGTGGAGATATTTCTATGCCTTCACCGTTTGATAAGGGTGCAATAATCGGCCCAATAATGAATCATGGTACTGAATCAGAATTAGAGGAAAAAATTCGCAGTACTATTCGTCGATTTCTTAATTCTCGACCTTCTCCGATAAATGTTAGTTTGCAAGAAGTTGAATTGAATCTAATTAGAAAGTCTATGGATGCAAATGATGGTCAACAAACTCTTGACGTAGGTGCGTCTCCTAGAAGAGATCATGAGGATTGGCTTCAAGGAGAAGCTCCTTGGAAGATTCTTTCTAATGCTATGAAAATATATTCCGATGCTTGGAATTCTACAAATTCTAAATTAGCATCTACCATACCGAAAGTGGCTCTCTCAGAAACAGTATTTTCTATTATTGGCACCCTGAGTATGATTTCATCTGCTGATGTTAAACAACTTCGTTCTACATTAGGCCCTGTTCGTACTGTGAGTCATAGGCACACTCAGAGAATGATTCAATTTCTTGATGTTCACCAATGGATTAGGAGACATCGTACTATATTAGGTCGTGAAGCACCAAGATCTGAGTTAAGACCCGATTGGCAAGCCTTTGGAAAACTCGCTTTATTGTTAGGCCCTATCCGCCAAAAATTGCATGAATGGCATCGTAAAGCAGGTCATTCTCCTAGGTGGAAAGATGCTTTGACAAATCTTCTGAAAGATGGTGGCGATTCTCTAATTTCAGATGTTAAAATGTGTATTCAAAGATTCCAAGTAATCGGATGTGGTAGAGGGAAAGGTAGCAAAATACCTGAAGATATTGATGAATTCCGTCGTTGGTACAGAGGAGATTGATTATTCCTCTTCTTTTACTTGGAATCGCGCTCCACCTGGAAGTGAAACTTGCCAAGCTCCTTCAAATTCATTTGGACGTGCACTTAGGCTGGCAACAAATATCAGACCTAAGGCAATACCAAAACCTAGTCCTGTGATTAAACGCAATAAATTATTAGATTCATAATCAGTAAGCAATTGAGTGAATCCGTCTATACCCATTGGGATAATCAGAATTGATGCAATGCAAAGACTTGCAATACCTCGAAGATTTTTTTGATATACCGTTTCTAGCCATTGGTCTGGAAAAATAGATAGAAATGTATCACGTAATGTCCAACGATTATATCCTAATCTTCCGAAAACAGCTGCTCCTATCACGACTCCTGCAAAAATACCTACATCTCTAGCACAAAATGCGAGTTGATTTCCATTAATTTCCCACGATCTGTAATGTTTTTGATGGCAATTAAGATCTGCGAATCCATAGGTAAACGCCCAAATTGGATTCAATTCTGACCAAGCAAAAGATCCACCATGTGCTGATTGATTGTGTCCTAATTTTGAGCCTTCTGGCCAATCATTGTTCCCCCATCCTGTGCTCCCATCCTCTGTCATGTAATCGATTGCATTTGCTCTCCCGGATAGTTCCGGAATAGTATTTGTTGGTAGAGCAATAGGTGCTAAAAAAACGAGAAATAAATATCCTCCAAAGAATGCTGAAATATAGATCGCCATTCTTTTCTCTCGATCACGGTCTTCTCTACCGTTTGGGAGCATGAACGAACGTACCTACCTTAGGATTTTGATTCTTCGGCATATAGTTCTCCGAATACATCATACGGTAATGCTTAGAGTAAAGGGGGATAATATGGCGTTAACCTATCGAGAGATCTTGTTTCTTTCGTTGTTTATTGGTTGTATTTTTGCAACTATGGGCTCCTTTCTTGCTATATTTGCGGGAGGAGTTGACGATGTAGATTTAATTTCATCAGGAAGAATAGGATTAGTAGTAGGTGCTACTGCCTCTATTGTCATTTTTACTTATGGAGGCGTTTCTAGACTATTAGGTCATGAGAAAGCGCAGCCAGTTGATAAAAAAGATACGTTGGAAATACTTCGTTCTATTTTGCACCCTGTTGAGATTCAAGCAGTGAGTAAAGATATTCCTTGGTCTGTTGGAAGACATGTCATCAATTCTGCAGGTACTCCAACAATTGATCTTCATGAAATTGATATAATGGGGGCTGATTTAATTGTCAAAAATTTACTTAAAAATCGAGAAGAATTAGGGAGAGTTCGACTGATAATTGGCAGTGGTCGAGGTTCAGATAGTGGAGGTGTGGACAATACAGTTGCCGATCATGTAACTTCTAAACTTCGACGTTCTTCATCTAGTCACAGATGGCAGTATATCGAGAAACGTTCGAATATTATGCTGAGACCTATGGGGCGTCCTCCATCAAGGGCAGAATGGTTCCGTCGTTTTTTCATTGGAATAATTCCTATTGCAGGTTCACTAGCGTTCGCTTTCAGAGACCTTGCAGGAGCAGCTCCTGGAGCATCAGAAAGAGGTTTTATTTTTGGTTTAATTATCGGAATATTAGTTACTTCAATGATGGCATCTCATCGAGATAGAACTGGATAATACACTCGACGGGTTGATGAGTATCCTTCTGTAGTACACCTCATGGTATCGGTCAGAGTGGAGGTGGAACGTCTTTCTCACAAGGACGTTCGTCAGAGACGTCGAGCGATTAGGCATTTATTTGAATTAAATGACCCGTTTGCATTATCTGGTTTTTTACAATTTTTAGATTCAGACGATCAATGGTTTGTAGATCAATCTATTGAAGCAATCAGAAGATGGGATAAGGGGGGCAACAAAGAAATTCTAACACGTCTGTCTAAACATAAATCTATTGAAATCCGTCTACTTTCTTTAGAGATAGCAGGTAGATATGATGATGCTAGTCAAATTTTATCTAAATTAAGAACTGATTCAGAACCTGAGGTGGCAAAAAGAGCATGGATTGTATCTTTAAGACAATTTTCAGATGATCAATTTCATGAGATTACAGTTGATGGATTAAATTCAAATTTTGTTAATGTAAGAAGAGCTGTTATTGAAAGTGCAATTGTTAGAGGGATGGAACAACTTGTTCTCAAAGGATTAAGTGATTCCTCTCCAATAGTGATTTCTAAGTCAATTGAAGCATTAAATTCTGAATCTTTAGAGATTGATAAAATTAGAGATTTTTTAGTTCATTCATCGCCTTTAGTTCGTTCCACTGCATATCGTCGAATTTATTCTGAGAACAAGCTGATTATTGAAGATACAAAATCTATTATTTCCAATCATTCGAGTGAAACTATGGAAGTAGTTATCGAAGTTTTTTCTGATAGTTTAGATTGGGCTTCTGAAGAGATTCTTGGTTTATTGATGGAAGTACCTTCTAATTCATTGATTCCTAGATTAATTAGGAATTCTCCTTCAATCGAAGTAGATTCTATTAGAGCGAAGTTGTTACTTGGAAAATGCAATGATATCCGAAAGATGAGATATCTTGAGGATTTGATTGGGCGTAATTTTGGAAAAGAAACATTATCTGCAGTTGTAAAAATTTCAGAAGGAATAGATGAAGGACCGGTGAAATCTATGGCGATAGAAGTTCTTAATGACAGGAGTATGTTAGGTAAAGGTGAGGTAAGTAATGAGTGAGATTAAGTATATACTTGATGTTTCTACAAGAGATGAACAAAGATTCTATGCAGGAATTGAAATTTCTAATCCTGTTGGTTCAAGGTTAATTTTGGCTTTTCCAAGATGGTCTCCAGGCTCATATCTCATTAGAGAACCTAGAAGATTGGTCCATGATATGAGTGCTTGGGCAATGGTATCGGGAAATAATTTCGATTGTAAAATAGAGCGCCGTGGTCCTGATGAAATAATAATAAAAATCCCGAAGGGGGCATCGTCAATCTATGTTAGTTGGTTTGCTTTTGGGAATGACTTGAGCGTACGAACTAATCATATTGATTCCAGTCATTTTCATATGATCCCTTCTGCAACATTCCCTAGAGTAATTGCTGGTTCAAATCATTCTGAAGGCCCATATGTTGTTGAATTAATGCATCCACCAAACTGGTCTGCTACAACTCAATTGAAATTTGTTTCAAGTAATAAAGATGGAGACATTGTCAAGTCTATTTGGACAGCAAATTCTCGTGACGCATTATATGATGGTATCATAGAAGCTAATGCTAATGAAGAGATATTATTCCAAGCCGGGGGTCGAGAATTTAGACTCAAACTTTGGGATGCAGGTGGAGTAGAGATCCCCTCTCAGAGAATTGATTTCTTAGTCAAATCAATGAGTGATTTATTTTCTGAATTCCACGCATTATTTGGAGAACCTCCGTGGGATAATTATGCAGTTATTCTTCATTTAACTGAGAAAGCAAGAGGTGGATTAGAGCACACAGGGAGCCAGTCTAGCCAAATGCGTCGAAGTTCACTTGATCCTGGAGATAAAGATGGATGGAGAGATCTCATTTCACTTATTTCTCATGAATATGTTCATGCTTGGAATGTGAAACGTCTTCGTCCCCGAACCTTTGATGATTATGATTTGTCTCAAGAGATGCATACTGATCTTTTATGGTGGTTTGAGGGGGTAACCAGTTGGCTTGGCGATATGATATGTCTTCGTAGTGGAGTTTGGTCAGATGAAGATTGGTCTACAGATTTGAAGAGAAAATTAACTCGTTTCCACTCTATGTCTGGCTGGGATCATCAATGTCTTTCAGATTCAAGTTTTGAGTCATGGTATCATCTATATCGTCCACATCCTCATTCTCCTGAAACTACAATTTCATATTATTTGCAAGGTGAAATTGCAGCTATGTGTATGGATTTAGAGATGAGAAAGAGAACTAAAGGGGAAATTGGATTAGATGACGTAATGGTTGACCTTTGGAAACGACATGGGTTACATATTGAGGGAGATTCAGGTTCAGGTGGATTAGAACCTCGACCGATAATCGAGAAAGATATTGTTTCTTCTATGAATCGACTTAGCAGAGGAAGGTTGAATGGAGTTGTCCGTCGATTAGTACATGGATTGGGAGCCCCTAATATGTTAGAATGGTCCAAAGGAATGGGGAGAAAACTTGATCCTGTGGAATCAGATGACCAAGTAGGGTGGTTAGGGGTACATCTTTCTGAATCACCATTGCGAATTTCGAAATTTTTAGCAGAAAGTCCGTTAAGAAATCAACTTCAACCAGGGGATGAGATTATTGCAATCAATGGAAGAAGAACTAGGAAATCATCAGATTTGAAGGGTGCATTAAGAGGTAATGTAGAACAAGAAGTTAAGTTAACAATTTCTCGAAGAGGAGGAATCATGGAATTTGATGTGGTTCCAGCTAAAGATCCTCTTCATCCAGTAATTATTTCTGGAAATGGGAATCAACTATGGAAAGCATTTTCTTCATCTAGAAGTGAAAGTTAACTCAATTCTTCTAATGAGAAAAACTGTTTAGGATATTCAGTGGAAATAGAGTGCTTACTTGTTTTCGGCGGAAATAAATTTCCCGATTTTGCCATAGAAAGAACAGATTGTTTGGTTATTTCCACTTCTTCCTTCCCCGGCCAGGGTTCTACTTGTATAGATTCATCTTCAAGATAATCAACTTCTATCCCAGGGATAAAATTCAATCCTAAATGAAGAGCAGTATTATATCGATGGTGACCATCTAGAAGAATTTTAGTTTCTCTATCTACTAAAATTGGCTTATAGAAACCGCCTCTTTTTTTGACTAAATCAATTAATTTACTAAGTTTTTTTTGCTTGATCTCTTCATGGGGGATTAGTTTACTCATCTTGATGAGAACTATATCCATACCCCTCTCAAGTCGCATTGATTAAAAATTCCTTGTGTGATTTATGCGGTTATTTCATTTGAATTGACTAAGACGACTGTATATGACATCGGATGAGCCAACCTCCGATGTAGATGGAAAATCACTTTCTCCTATTCACATAGATCTTCTTGAGAATCTTGATTCAACTCTAAAAATGGTCATCTCAAAGGTTTCTGAAAGTGGATTCTCAATATGGATTGTAGGTGGAGCCGTTAGAGATTCATTGTCAAAAATTTCGTTACATGATTTTGATCTTGCTAGTAATGCAACACCTTCTCAGTTAATGCAAATTTTCCCCTCTTCAATACCTACTGGAATTATGTTTGGTACTATGACTATCCCCTCTGAGGGAGATTTTGGAGATATTGAAATTACTACTCTTAGAAAGGATGGTACTTACTTAGATAGAAGAAGACCTGAATCTGTTCGTTTCGGTACATCACTGTTAGAGGATCTGAATCGAAGAGATTTCAAAATAAATGCCATGGCAATCGATCCAATAAATCTCCTTTTTTACGACCCACATGGAGGCCAAAAAGACCTTGAATCAGGAATATTATCTGCAGTAGGTGAAGCTTCAAAACGATTAGAAGAAGATGGTCTTAGAATAATGCGCGCATATCGATTCATGTGTCATAATTCAGGCCCCTTTATTCCGGATGAGAATCTTTCTCAAGCACTAATTGATTCTGTTGAGAATTTAGATTCAATATCCAGAGAAAGAATTTGGATGGAGTTCAGTACTCTTCTTACTTACCGAAATGTATCGGAAGTTCTTCAGAGAATGGTTGATGATGGCGTCATGAATTATGTTATTCCGGGATGTAATGATGTATCTGGTGTCGATAATTGTAATTTTGAAGGAATTACTGGGTATAATCTGATGATAGGGCGTTTTTCTTTGCTACTAAAATCATTTGATGAAGAAAATGTTACTCAAATTTTGAATGAATTATTGGTTTCTAATAAGGTTCGAGACGCTGTAATTTCTATCAGAAAAAGGATTGGGATTACTCCTAACACAGAAAGTAAGGGATGTCTTAGAAGATATCGAATTGCATTAGGCGAGGATTTAATCTCCCAAATATCTGCAGAAAGAGGTCATTCTCTTGAAGAATCAGATAAATTGAGATATGAACTGAGTATTCTTCCTGCCCTTTCTGGAGGAAATAAACCACTAGTTAGTGGAAGTGAGATATTATCCAGACTAGGAATTGAACCAGGTCCTCTTCTTGGAGAAATAAAGCAGTGGTTATTTCGCATTCAAGTGGAAAATGATATCTCAGATTCAGATTCTGTTTGGGAGAAAGCAGAATCTCTTGGATTCGTAAATAAGCCATTGGGCGAACATAGAATGTGGGTCTGATTACAATTCTGCTAGATAATCAACGTAATCTTCTGAACTCAACAAATCATCAAAGTCAAATCCATCGTGTACTCTAATAATCACAAACCAACCATCACCGTATGCATCACGATTAACATAATGTGGATTATTTTCTATTTCTCCGTTCATGCTCATAACAGAGCAAGCTATTGGAGCCAAAATATTCAAAGTTTCAAATTCACATTGAAGTCCGACTAAATTTTCATCAGTAGATAGATCTCCTAATGCTCCTGCGTCTTCTTTTTCATCATCTTTTGATACGATTTCTTCTTCCGAATGCTCGTCATCAGAACCAATCAGAAATTCACTCACATCAGTAATATTTGGTAAAGTGACCTTCAGAATTTTTCCGTATTCTATCCTCACGAAATCCGAAACTCCAATCTTATATTCTTCATGATCATCGTTTGGTCCACTGATTAAGTGGAACCAAAGATGTTCCTGCGTATATCTTCTTCCTACTGCGATACTGAACTCATCCTCGTCGCTCATGTACTATCCTCATGGCGCCGCCGTTGCAATCTAATTTCAATTATTCGTTTATTTTGGCCTTTTTTGTATTCCCAACTATCCGAACCATTCACAAACGGAGCGTTACTGGGCATGCCATGGACTTCAAAGAAACCGAAGAGCAAACGATGATTCGAGACCTAGTTCGAGACTTCGCTGAATCTGTATTAGCGCCGACTGCATTAGAAAGAGATAGGCATCAAAAACCTCCTACTGAAGAATGGTCTCAGTTCATCGAATATGGTCTTCATACTTGTACCATACCTGAAGAATTTGGGGGTACTCCATTAGACGATATCTCTGAGGCAATTATTGTCGAAGAACTTTCTCGAGTAGATCCTTCTTTCGGAGTATTCTATTGTGTTCATGTCGGTCTTTGTAGTATGACTATTACTTTACATGGAAATGAAGAGCAGAAAGCTAAGTATCTCCCTATGCTTGCCTCGGATAAAGTAGGTGCCTATTCTCTCTCTGAGGCTGGTGCTGGAACAGATGCTGCTGCTATGGTTTGCAAGGCTAAGTTATCTGATGACGGTAGTCACTATATCTTGAACGGAGAAAAAATGTGGGTAACAAATGGATCAAGTGCAGATATATTTGTGTTATTTGCTAAAGATGTTGACCACCCTGATTATGGGGTAAAGAGGCACGGCGGAACTACAGCATTCATAGTTGAGAAAGAGTTTGAAGGATTTTCAGTAGGAAAGAAAGAAGATAAACTTGGCATTAGGAGTAGCGACACGTGTACTTTAGTTCTTGAGAATTGTAAGGTTCCAGTAGGAAATGTTCTCAAAGAAGCTGGAAAAGGATTTCCAATAGCAATGAATGCTTTAGATAATTCTAGAATTGGAATAGCGGCTCAAGCTTTAGGTATTGCACAGGGCGCACTTGATGCTGCAGTCAAATATTCACATGAAAGAGAAGCCTTTGGTAAACCTATAGCTTTTCATCAATCTATAGGTAATTATCTCGCAGATATGGCTACACAGACCGAAGCTGCTAGACTTATGGTATACCGTGCTGCTTGGGCAAAAGAACAACATTACCATCACGGTGGGCGTAGACATACAATGGAAGCAAGTATGGCTAAGTTATTTGCTGGAGATAATGCAATGTGGGTTGCTGAAAGAGCAGTTCAGGTCCTTGGTGGCTATGGGTATACGACTGACTTCCCTGTTGAGAGATTTTTCAGAGATGCTAAGATTACTCAAATTTATGAAGGCACTCAAGAAGTTCAGCGAATTGTGATTAATCGAGCATTAGGTGATTCTTGAACAATGATATAATGAGGTGAACAATGTCTACTAACAATCTTGGAAATTTTTTTCTTAAGGTTCGTTGTAGTTCAGTTTTGATATGTTTCTTACTTATCACTACATCATTGTCAGGTTGTTTGAAACAAGACGAAATCTCCTTGCCACCAGTTGAAGAACCTGAATTTCCAACGACATTCGTTACAGGTGCTGATGGTCTTCCAGTAGATGAAGAATTGATTCCTATGTCATTCACTTTCAGCGATGTAGGAGAAACCGGAAAAGAACCTAGTATCGGGGTAACTTCTAGCGGTTGTATTTTCGTTATTGCAATGGAGAAGGTAATGAGGTCATGTGATTATGGCGAATCATGGATGGAAACACAAGACCCTGTACAATGTTCTCCAACAACAAGTGATCCATATGGGTGGGTAGACCCAATTACAGACAGAATTTTCAATGTTCAAATGATTGGATTAGAAACATCATGGATTTGTTGGAGTGATGATGATGGTGAATCTTGGTTAGGCAATCCACATGACTCTGGAACTACTCCAATTAATGACCATATCAAACTTGCAAGCGGCCCATGGACAGATTCTGGGTATGGGGCTTTAGGACAATTTACTAGCGGATTCTATGAAACAGCAGTTTACTATTGTTATAACAAACTAGCTGGAATTTTTTGTTTCACGAGTTTTGATGGTGGCGCAACGTTTGAAGCAGGTGGTCAAATCATCGGTCTAGCAACTACAAATGGTGGATTACATGGAGCAATATCTACTGCTCCAGATGGTACTGTATACGTTACTCCTCGTGTGGAAACTCCTACTGTAATCGTTTCTAAAGACAATGGATTTTCTTGGTTTGAACGTTCCATGGGGGAAGATGTAGGTACTCCATATCCTAGAAAGAATTCCGAAGTGTCAACTGATTCTGAATCAAATGCATATCATATTTGGACTGGAGGCGATGAAGGAGTTTACATGTCTAGATCGACAGATTCAGGAGAAACATGGGAACAGGAGAGTATTCGTATTTCTCCAGCAGGAGTAATTTCTTCCGTATTCCCTCAAACCGATGCTGGCGACCCCGGAAGAATAGCAATAACCTATCTTGGGAGTGAAAATGCTGAGATGTTGAATCAATCTGACATTGACGACAATGCTTGGGATGGAAATGCACACTATGCTCCAAATAATGCGACATATCATCTTTACATTACTTTCAGCATTAATGCATTAGACGAGAATCCAATTTTCCACACCTATAGAGTAACAGATGATCCGGTTCAGGTTGGTTCTATTTGTCTAAATTCAGGTGACTGTAGGGATATTGGTGGGTCGAATCGTAATCTGTTAGATTTCAATGACTTACATATCGATAGAGATGGCCGTGTTTATGTAGCCTTTGCAGATGGTTGTACAGGTGAGTGTGCAACTAATGAGAATTCAAGTGCTGAAGATTCTAGAGATGGTAGGGGTTCGGTGTACTATCTTTCTAGTGGACCTAGTTTATTCGAATCATTCGGAGATCTTGAGCCCTTGCTGATTCCAATAGAAAATAATGATGAAGAAATGAATTCCCCGAATCAAGCTATTACTAGGGATGACAATTCAGAATCTTCGGAATAATTAGTCTACCCATCTGTAGCGGCGTTCTCCAGGGAGTCCACCGTTTACTTCCCTTACAAGTGCAAATTCTTGACTAGGTTCAATAATTGATTCAGTTGTACTGCCTCTATGTAATGCTTCATAGTCATCACTAAGAATCGGTCTTCGAAGATCTAATCTTTCAAAGAGTAAGAATCTTGAAGCAATTTCTTTCCACTCAGGCTGAATGATTCCCTCAAATACCTTGGCTTTTGCTCCTGAACCGTATCCACAAAGACCAATTCGTTGCCCTTCGATAGAATTATTTTCGTCATAATCACATTCTAACGATGACATAAGAGCTAGGAAAATTGAACCAGTATATTGATTTCCTATTAGACTTGAAGCTCTTTGTCCTCGCTCAATTCTTTCATCTGCAAATTTTAGGAATGCTTGAGTTTTGGAAATAGCACGTCTATAACGATCATTTGCTTTATCAAATTCAGCCATTCCTTCAGGCGTATCTTCAAAATTTTCTATTAGTGGTTCTATTCCAATTTCATCGACTATTTCATCCCAAACAGCTGTTCCTCTACGATCGTGTCTAAACACATCGGGAAACATTCTCTTTCCTTGGAAAGCATAAGGGAGATGTACAATGATTCTCTTCCATTGTTCTGTAAGAATAGGATCATTTTCTGGATCTAATCTGCCTTTTCTTCTAGCCTTTCCATGGAAATCAATGAATGCCTGTTTAACAGATTCCATGTAACATCGATTAGAAAATTGGCCATCAAAAACAGGTGTATCTCTATGAATTTTTAGCGTATCTTCTGCAAATAACTCGTCATTGGACATCTTTGAACCACGTAGATTCCTCATCATCCTATCGCTAAGACCTGACTTGAATGATTGGCCTGTCTCTCTTGCTAGATCTAGTACTCTTTCAATGACATTCTTCACCGGAACTTCTCTTCTTGGCTTGAAAAAGTCATGAACTGGAGTTGTAGATACGCCCCAAATATCGGGGATCACCAATAATCTTGGATCCGCCCTGATTAGGATTCCACCTCCTCCGGCACCTTGAGTATATTCTCCACTAGATTCCATATCGTATTTTGCATTATCACTAAAAACAACAATTCCAATTCTGTCCTCTTCTTTGCCTCCTCTTGCAACCCAATCTAATGTATTGTGAAGAGCATCTACGGCACCAATACATGCAAATGTCATATCAACAACATCGCAATTTCTGAAGGAATCAGGTCCATATTGCTTTGAATATCTTTGTTGAAGCATGTCGATAATATATGTCGCTGTAGGTTTTGCACCATCAAGAGCTGATTCTGTTCCTAGGTAAATCCTACCGATTTGAGAAGGGGACAATCCGTTACGGTCAATTAGTCGCGCAACAGCGTTTGCACCCATTGTCGCTGTGTCCTCATGAGCATCGGGAATTGCCATTGCATTCAATCCCAATCCTTTGTTTAATTTTTCAAAATCTGCCCCGCGGAATTTTGCAAAATCTTTCATATCAAAGTAAAGGCGAGGGAAATGAATGGCGAAATCATCTATGCCTACATCCATATTATCATTCAGACGGCGAACTCATATGATATGAATTGGCCTCCCTAAATTAACTTAGAAGTCCAAATAAATGGATATTCTTCACTGACCAGTCATTTGGTTGACCGCATCAAGTAATTCTGAATTTTGAGTGAAATGTTCTGAGATAGGTTCAAGAATTTCTGCTAAACCATGTGCTATAGCCATTTTTGCATCGAATGGATGAACAGAACCATCGCTAATTGCTTCAATTAAAGCATCTAAATCAGTCCAAGAAGATGGTTCTCCAAATTCTGGTTTAGGATTAACGTGAACTTCTCCATTTCTCGGCATAATAACGTATTTTGCAATTTCATAAACTGGAGAATCAGAATTTCCTGGTTCAAGGAATGCCTTTCTGAATTTTTTTTCTAATTTCTTTGGCGTATCATGTAGTAATATTGCATTATTAGGGTCTGATTTTGACATTTTATGATCAAATGAGTCCATCCTTCCTCCGCCCCTTCCTTTCAATCCTGATAGCATAGGTGTATGGATACAAGTAGCTTTTACCCAATGGTTTCTATCTCCTACTTCTCTCATGTACATGTGTGCTTTTCGTTGGTCCATTCCTCCAAAGGCAATATCTACATTTAATTCAAAGATATCAGCAGCCTGCATTGCAGGGTAGAAGAAAGCAGATAGATCATCGTCAGAAGAATCTTCACTTCTTCCCATAATACTGAAAGTTCTCCTTGCTCTTGATAGGCTCATGCCCTTCGAGCAACGTAGTACTCGTTCCCAATATTTGCCTGAGTCCATTAATTGACTTGCTTTCATGAAACGAATTTGACCTGCTTGATCTCCTTCTTCTGGGAATCCAAGAAGAACTCTGAACACCTCTGACATATATTCTCCAGCAATAGATATTTTTTCCATATCTCTACCGAATTTATCATTGACCCAAGCATGCCAATCTGCTAAGAAAACAAGAACATTGACACCTTGTTGTAGCATTTTCTTGATTGTATCTGCTAGAATTATCCATCCAAGATGAGCCTTGCCACTTGGCTCAAGTCCGATATATGCTCTCAAAACATTATCTCCGCCATGCGAATTTTCTCCGTTAAGAATGGATACAATATGTTCCAGTCCAACAATTTCTTCAACACCATCAAACATCAAAGAGATTTTCTCTTTACTTTCATAAGATAGTTCTGAACCCCCTTTTGTCTCTTCAATGAGACGCGTGACATCCTCGGGGGTCATCGAATTTACCTCATTTATTCAGTAATTTGGATAATTTTTCTCCACGTCCAGCAGCTTTGGTATTATCCCCTGCTTCAAGTGCGGCTTCAATTTCTTGCATTAGTTCATGAGCTTTGTCTATTGTTTCTTGAGGCAGATCTTTGGCTAGATTCATGAAGTGTTTAGCCGCTGAAATAGAAGACTTTGCTTTGTTAGCTTTCTTGCCCCATTCCTTTGCTTTATCTCCTCTCTTTTTCGAGTCATATCCAGTTGACTCATCTAAAAATTGAGTCCATCTTAATCTATCTTCTCGAGCCAACTTCATAGATTCTGGATTTGAAAAATCGGGTTTTTCGTTAGCTACTTCGACAATTAATGCATCTCCGTTGTAATGCGCATCAATACTTTTCATTATGCCATGTGATCCAGTAAATGCATTTTCACCAGTCGATTTAACATTGTCAAAATATTTCTTAGCCAATTCTGCCAATCCACCATTTGCTGTAACATCTTTGACTTTACCTCTAGTCGTCGCGAAGCGTTCCATATTCCCTCCGGTGAGTAGGAAGGACTTGAATCCTCCCTGAGTTACAAAATATGCATTGACCGTTCACATGATGAAGTCGTGCGTCTCCGGAGGGGTATGGGTCGGGCCCAGTTACGAGTGGTAACGCCTCTCCTTCTTCTCTTTCTTTTTGTTTCAGTTCAGGCAGAGTCAATAGTTGAATCTAATACTCGAATATCCATTTCTGACGAGCCAGTATTCCTAAATGCTTTAGATTCAAATGCTGAAGAATCATTAGTAATTGGCGATGATGGAGTTGTTTTTGTTGTCCCTAATGATAACCCGGAGGAATCGTTGAAACTGGATTCAATTACCGATCAAGATCTTAATGCAGTTGATTTTCATCCTGCTGGTAATGCATTTATTGTGGGCGATTCTGGGCGAGTTATTCGATATGATTACCAAGACCAACGATTGTCTAATGTTTCAGGAATAGGATTAGTTGAGATAAGTACCCTAACTGCCGTAGCATGGAATACAAACGGAGCATGGGCTTACATTTCTGCCGATTCTGGAAGAATTTGGCGATTCCGTTCGTTAGTTGATGGAGGAGAGATGCATGCCTTGGAAAATACTCGAGAAAGTCCAGTAACTTCTATGGATTGCCACCCAATTATTCGACTGTGTGTCGTTTCTACTGAATTAGACGGGATTGGAATAATTGATGATGAACATGAAATTACTTGGTTAGGTGGGTCTGCAGTGATTTGGAATGATATTGAATGTGATCAAGGAAATATTCCTGTTTGTGTTGCTGTAGGTTCCAATCGAAATATTGCGACAATTCGTCTTGATGATTCTAATCAAGGAGAATCAACCTTAGAAGCTGTAATTCTTAGCGATCTATCTGGAGAGTTTACCAAAATTTGTGGGCATAGTGAAAATAGGATGATGATTGCTACAATACCGTTTGGATTGATTGATCATCGTCCTGATTCAGAAGAATCCTTCCCTTGGTATGACCATGTAGATGTGGCAAATCAACAACTTGACGTAGCAACTCGCCCAATAGTCTGCTCATGGAGTACATCCGAAGCTGAGGGATGGATTTTGAACTCTAGAGGAGACGCAATAAATTTCATTCCAATCGAAATCGAAGATCCATTGCTTACTAGTTTGGCAGGTTATGCTTTGGCTGCTGTTGTTGTTGTTAGTGTACCTGGAATTGTTCTTGGTCTAATTTTCATGAATAGTCCTAAAATGCAAGCATCATATAACAGATGGCGAAGAAAACGTAAGGGTCTTGAACCTACGCTTAGAGACAAGAGAGAACAACGAAAGAAGCGTGTTAGATAGTAATCAACCATCGGTAAGGTTCAAACAGGTCTCTAAAGGGCATTAACCAAGGTGACTAGATATGGCATACGAGGCCTTGGACTTCTTTGATGTTGACAAAATGCTGAATGAAGAGGAAATCATGCTTAGAGACATGGTTCGTGATTGGGTAGACGAAAAGGTAATTCCTAATATCGAAAAGGCATACAATGAAGCTTATTTTCCTGAAGAATGGATCAAAGATTTAGGCGATATGGGCGTCTTAGGAATGGTTGTTCCTGAAGAATATGGATGTGCAGGAATGTCCTATACTGCTTACGGCGTAGTTTGTAGAGAATTAGAGCGCGGAGATTCTGGTTTACGTTCTTTCTGTAGTGTCCAAGGTTCTCTTTCCATGCACCCTATTCATAAATTTGGTACAGAGGAACAGAAGCACAAGTATCTACCAAAAATGGCGACAGGAGAAATAATTGGATGCTTTGGATTAACTGAACCTGATTATGGTTCTAATCCAAGTGGAATGGTTACCAAAGCGGAAAAGGTTGACGGAGGATATATCCTGAATGGGGCTAAGATGTGGATCACTAATGGTACTGTAGCAGATATTGCAATAGTATGGGCAAAATTAGATGGAGTAATTCGAGGATTTATTGTTGAAAAAGACGATGAAGGATTTAGTGCACCTGAACAGAAGGGAAAACATTCTCTACGTGCCTCTGTGACCTCTGAATTAGTTCTTCAGGATGTTTTTGTTCCTGAAGATCGTTACTTGCCTGGTGCCAAAGGTCTAGGTGGACCATTCTCCTGTTTGAATCGTGCTAGATATGGGATTGCCTGGGGTTCAATAGGCTCTGCTCAGGCTTGTTTTGATGCTGCAAAGAATTATTCTTTGGAGCGAATACAATTCGATCACCCAATAGCTGCATACCAACTTATCCAGATGAAACTCGCTACGATGTTAAGAGAGATAACAAAAGGTCAACTTCTCGCTTATCACCTCGGTCGTAGAGTTGATGAGGATGATTGGTTCCCTGAGATGATTAGTTTAGCCAAAATGAATAACGTAGACATCGCTCTAGAGATTGCTAGAGTTGCTAGAGATATTCATGGGGCCAATGGTGTCACAGATGAATACCCCATTATGCGACATATGAATAATCTTGAATCGGTGAAAACGTACGAAGGCACTCATGACATACATAATTTAATTCTGGCTCGCCATATCACTGGTATCCAGTCTTTTACTCGAAAATTATGAGGGATTAGATGCGTCCAGCTGTTGATGTATTCAGTGAATGGGCAGATATTGGTAAAGACGAAGGTATGGCAAGAGGTCATACCCCTGCTGTTCAAGAGATTTTGAATGCCGCATTTGATGAAATGTCGCCAGAATCGATGGAAAGAGGATTTTCTGCCATTGATGCAGGATGTGGAAATGGCTGGGTTGTTCGTTCTCTAAAAAACAATTCATCTTGTTCTTTGGCAATGGGTGTAGATGGTGCGAAATCAATGGTAGTTCGTGCTTTAGAAAAAGATCCTGAAGGCCTTTATTTCCATGCTGATTTATTGTCGTGGACACCTCCTGAGAAAGTAGACCTAGTTCATTCAATGGAAGTTTTGTATTACTTAGACGATATCCCTGATTTTCTTGAAAGAGTAAGAAGTCAATGGTTGGTAAAGGGTGGAATTTTTGCCTTTGGGGTAGATCATTATCAAGAGAACAAAGAGAGTTTAGAATGGCCAGAGAAGGTTGGAGTTAGAATGACTACCTTTTCTGAATCTGAATGGGTTTCATTGGTAAATTCAGCAGGCTTAGAAGTACTCAAGGTCTTCAAGGCCAATGAGAATGAGGAATGGCCCGGTACTCTTGTCATTGTTTCTCGTTCATAGTGTAATTAACCTCAAACCATATGTCTGTTTGCGAGAGGTATGCAGATGCCGAGAGTACTACTTCTCTGCACATTGCTAATTCTCTCTTCATTGTCTGGATGTTTATCATCAGATGAAGAAGAACAGATTATAGAAATCGATGAGCCAAACTTCGGTGCTTACAGCGTTGTTGCTCCTATTGATACTGGAATTAACGTTTATCATGAGAGATTTATTTTGAATGAAACCCTACCTGATTGGTTGTTAGAAGGATTAGGTGTTACAATGACCTGTAACCTAACTCAGGAAGGAACATGGCAAGAAAGATATGATTCTGATAAGGAAGATTGTTGGGATATTATTTCGTCAAGTGATATTGTATATTTTCCTGGAACTCGAATTATTGGAACAACTCCCGATGATGGAACTGATATCCCAATTTTAGATGATCCTTCAGATGGACACGGTACTGCAGTAACAGGAGCTGTATTAGATGCTAATCCAGATGCCATAATTTTCTTTGTTGAAGGATTTAGTGATGCTGCAGTATTGGCTGCCGCTAACCAGCCACTGGTAGATATTATTTCAACGTCCTTTGGACCGATAGGTAGTGTTCCAGTACCTGGTATAGAAGATGCAACTAGAGTTGCAGTTGTTGAAAATCATAAGCTACACACCGGAGCAGCTGATAATTCTCCTTCTCCAGCAGTTCAAGACTCGACAGCTGGACCTCCTTGGTCAATTGGAATATCTGGTTATGCAGAAGAGGGGGATGATCAAAAAGAGATTATGAGCGGTTCTTATCCCGACATTGCTGCTGATTGGACTCAAATGTTGCCTAATCATGATGATATTGATGGTTATCACGAGACTTCAGGGACTTCATTCGCAACTCCTCGTACTGCTGGAATCCTTAGCCTTGTGTTGACTCAATTAAGAGATTCAGTAGAAGATCTAGGTTCTGGGGCATCTTCAGAAAGAGATGGTTTATTGGTCAATGGATCTAATCTTTCAGTTTCCAATCAGGATCTAAGAGATGCATTGAATCTATCGGCTTGGTATCCTGGTTTTTCAACATGGGATCCTACTTCTGGTACTGCTCCCATCTCTCCTATTGCTCCATGTACTCAAGTAGGATGGGGAGTAGTGAATATGTCTAATGTAGAACCTATGTTTTCTCATTTAGGAGGTATTGAATCAATGCCCGATCGTCCTTCTGATGTAGTTGCCTGTATGGAAGCGAACCAAGCCATTCGTGAAGCATATTGGGGTGATTAGCGTTATTTCTGGATTCATTTCATCAATCAATGTTAATCCTAATGGAGGAGTGCCCAAGTTTCCGGTCGAATCAACTAGACTTTTGTTTGCAGGGATTGAAGGAGACCGACAGAATGATCTCAAGTACCATGGTGGGCCAGAAAGAGCAGTTTGTATTTATTCATTGGAGTTGATTGATGCATTAATCAATGAAGGACATCCAATAAATGAAGGAGCAGTAGGGGAGAATCTAACTATTTCAGGTATTGATTGGTCTATGTTGAATTCAGGTTCAATAGTGTCTATTGGAGAATCTGTAATTGAAATTACATCACCTGCTCCTCCATGTAAAACAATAGCTCATGTGTTTTCAGATTCTTCTTTTTCCCGAATTAGTGAAAAAAAGTTTCCAGGTTGGTCTAGATGGTATGCTCGAGTGAAAATCGAAGGAATAGTATCAAAAGGTGATTCTGTTCAATTAATTGATGGCGAAGATTAGATGCCTAATGATTAATCAAAGGGTATGAACAGACTGCAAGAGATTCTAGATAAGGTTGCAGATAGAATATCTTCTCCTTGGCCATTAATATGGGGCCCTGCTTGGAATCAAAGACATTTTCTTGGAGGTAATTTGTTTCTATTCTATATCTTGATTTTTGGATTAATTGGAATTGCATTCCCATATTTTTCTACGAATCAATTTGTTGCCGCCAATGGAGTGACAGTATGGGATCCTGAGAGTGCAATTGACCGCACAATCCCAGTTATTCCTTGGATGGTTGTACCTTACATGGCTCTATATCTATATTATCCAGTGACTCTAGCTTGTTGTCCTAAGGATGATCACTCCCGTTTGGAATTAATTGCCGGAATTCAAATGTTATCCGTAGCGACGTTATTTTGTACAGTAATTTTTCTTATTTTACCGGCAGAAATTGACATGAGAGATCAAATTCCACTTGATGTTTTAGAAGGAGATGGTTTGTACAGTAATCTGTTTAATTTAATGCATTCAATGGATGAACCCTGGAACGCTTGGCCAAGTCTCCATATTGCTCATTCATATTTTCTGACAAGAGCAATTAGTCGTTGGATGAGAATTAGATCCTCAGAATCACAACTGGTTAAAACATTCATTGCAATTATTTGGATTGAATTTTTCTTACTTAGTATTAGTATCATGACTACTAAACAACACTATGTTTGGGACCTATTTACAGGAATTATTGTAGGAGTAATTGGCTGGCAAATTGCTGTCCGCGCATTAGATAGGATTAGGCATCTTCCTGATGGAAAAATACATCCGTATCCTCAAAACTAGCTTTTTTGAATATTTTTTCTATGCCTAATCTTGATAGAGGCGTTTTCTTTCGTCGGGTTACGAGAGTGGTGGAATTATGGATATAGCTGTTCTAATCAAGTACGTTCCGGATACGACTGCAAAGATTTCCATTAGTGGAGATAGAGTGGATGAATCAAATGTTAGTAAGTGGTCAATTAGCCCATTTGATGAATATGCACTGGAAGCTGCATTGGCAATGAAGGAATCTTCCGGTGCTAAGGTTACGGCAATCACTTGTGGCCCTGCTCGGTCAGAAAAAGGGCTTAGAGATGCTGCCGCTGTTGGTGCAGATGCACTTGCTCACATTGTTATCGACGATCTAATCTCTCTAGATTCAACGAAAATTCAAGCATTGTTAGCCAATGCGGTTAAACAAATAGGTGCAAATGTAGTTTTCTGTGGTAAGCAAGCTGCAGATACTAACTCTGGAAGTACAGGTCCAGGTGTTGCTGAATTAATTGGCGCAGCCTGCGTAACTAATGCTTCTGAAATATCGAATGATGGAGATCACTTTAGTGTTCTTCGTCCAGCAGGTAGTGGTTCTGAGAGAGTAAGTGTAAGTGCTCCTTGTGTTGTTGCTTTCGACAAAACCTCTACTGAGTTGCGAAGACCAAATGTAAAGGGAATAATGATGGCAAAGAAGAAACCAATCGATTCTATGAATTCAGACTCCTTAGGAGTTGATGTTTCTGGTTCATCAGCAGTGATTAATTCGCAATCTCCTCCTGATGAAAAGGCTCCTGGACAGATGTTTGAAGGTGCTGATAGTGTTTCTGAAGTTGTTCAGAAATTAAGGAATGAGGCGAAGGTACTCTAGGTGGTGTTAGAATGGATATTACAATAATTGCTGAGACAAACGACAACGGATTACATCCTGTAACTTCTCAAATGGTTGCTGCTGCAACCTCATTGGGTTCGAGCCCTACAATACTTTGCCCCGGAGCTATTGCTACTGATTCTGCTGCATCAATTGATGGAGTAGGGGCAGTAATTGGAGTTGAAGGTGATTGTTTTTCATCATTTGATGGAGGTTCTTGGTCTACTGCTTTGAATAGTGCAATATCTGGAGGTACTGTTTTTGCAGCAGCAACTCCGAATGGTCGTGAGATTGCAGCCAGATTGGCTGCCGCAAGAGAAATTCCAGTGATTCAAGATGCTACTGGTGTTTCAGCAGGCCTAACTATTTCTCGTCCGATATATTCCGGAAAGGCAATGGAAAAAGTCAATGTATCTGGAGATTGTATTCTTACTATTCGACCTAATGCATTTACTCCTTCAGGTTCAGGAGGTTCTGCATCAATATCTATTGTGAATCACTCTTCTGACGTATCTGTTACTGTAATGGAAGCAATTGCGAAAGCAAGTGAACGTCTTGATGTTTCAGAAGCAGATATTGTTATTTCAGGAGGTAGAGGGATGGGTAACATCGATAATTGGAGTCAGTTAGAATCTGTCGCTGATCAGATAGGTGCTGCAGTTGGAGCTTCCAGAGCAGTAGTTGATGAATGGGGTCTTTCTCACAGCATCCAAGTAGGCCAAACTGGAAAGGTTGTTACTCCAACTCTCTACATAGCTGTAGGTATTTCTGGTGCGATTCAACACCTTGCGGGAATGCGTTCTTCGAAATATATTGTGGCTATTAACAAAGATGCAGATGCTCCAATTTTTGGAGTTGCAGACTATGGGATTGTAGCTAATTGGGAAGATGCTTTACCTGTTCTGAAGGAAGCTTTGTCTTCTCTATGATTATTCAAGAAGTACGTCGAAAGAATCGTCAGATTCTTCCTCACCCTTGATTTCAATGGATACGGAGTCAGACGACGCCATTCCTTTGTTACTCGAAATGCTTAGAGTAAATTGATGAGTTCCTGGTTTTAGTCGTACCTTTAACGCAGAAGTATCGCCAATTGGTAACCCTGCTGAATCCCTCCATTCCCATGATTCGATTTCTCCATCTGAGCATTGAGAACTTCTTCCATCCAACGTAACCATTGCTGTACCGTCTTCTCCAACATCGATTCTTCTATCCTGTCCAGCATCGGCAATAGGGGGTAGAGAACTAAATGAATCATCATCAATTATTCCTTCTATAAGATCTCCAATTCCTTCATTTTCTGAAATATTTTCATGTTCTGAATCAACATCTTCTTCGAGTTCAGATAACAAATCATCTAAATCATCTTCACTTGCATGAGTCGTTCTATAGATTTCCATTTCTTCTTCTGTAAGTAAATCGTCTATATCTTCGAAATCCTCATTAGATGCATTTTCAGTATTTTCTAATGCATCGGTTAACTCGGTCCCAATATTCCCTCCTATAGCACCTCCAAACAGGTCTTGATCATCGATTAGTAGGGCATCATCATCCTCAATTTCAAATCTTTGAGAATCTGGATCGTACAAATCAATACGATTGATTCTTGTGTAATCATTTCGATTATCTCCGGATATTGCAATCATTCTTCCACCTGAATCAGATGATACTCTATCAATCAATCCTGGATGTTCTATTGACCAAGCTTCCTCCATTGGAGAAA
Source organism: Euryarchaeota archaeon UBA125 (assembly GCA_002502625.1). Taxonomy (GTDB): domain Archaea; phylum Thermoplasmatota; class Poseidoniia; order Poseidoniales; family Thalassarchaeaceae; genus MGIIb-N2. The sequence goes on along the minus strand of DAPV01000048.1, from coordinate 11,164 downwards.
GATATCTGCGAAGATGAAACCAAGATCCTACAATAATATCGTCATCATGGGGTCTTACATCTTTCACTTCATATCCGGTTTTAGCCCAAGTAATGGTTTCTGTTGTTCCAATTTTATGTTCTTCAACATCTCCATTTTCCATTCCGACTAATATTCCTTGAGTAGTCCCGAAAAGTACCGATGCGTTAGAATCAATTTCAACAGTATGCAGTAGTTCACCCTTATTGGAAATACAATCCAATGCAATCTGAGGTGTTTCTGAATCGGTTAAATCATTACATTCGGATGCAATAACTAATACTCCATCGGGTCTAAACGTCATGGCAGTAATCCTATCTCCTTCTGAAGATCTGGGCTCTTTTGTAGAGATTATTTTACCTGTACATGATATCAATTCTACAACCCCTGTATCGTCTGCTAATGCAAAAGCACCCCCATCTGGTCGAATCGCAGAGAGGATGAATTGTCTACCTGTATGGCGATAAATTTCATTACCATCTGCCTCGAAAAGAATTGCTGCTCTCATTCCATCAATTGCTAAAAATCGTGTTCTATCGATGGTGCCAACTAATTGTTCAATTCCTCCAGCAGCATTAATTCGCCATAGAATTTCTCCTTTTTCTGAAATACAATGAGCATCTCTTGAAATTGTGCCAACCAGAACTGAATTATTTGAGAGGCATAATAGATGGTCTATTTCTTCTTCAAGAGGAAATGATTTTGCATGACTATTTTCATCTAAATTGAGATAGTGTAGATTACATGCATCATCTGTCCAAATTAACAAACTTCCATCTCGTGCAAGGTCACATGCCCTCACTCTACTCTCACACGGGACCCTAAGTAAGGCCTCTATTCGGTGGGGCATGTACTTGGAATAAACAGGTGGGCTTTAGCGCTGCCCATTCTATGTATGATTAAGATCATTCTTTATTGTGGATTTCAATGGTCTCATCTGTAGAATTTTTATTTGTTTTTGCTTCATCATTTCTGGCAATTCCTACAGATGACAAGTATTCAGGAGTAATTGTTCCACAAACATATTCTCCAGTAAAGCAAGAAGAATCAAATTCGGTCACAACTCCTTTTCCTGCTTCGATTACAGCATCTTCTAGATCTTCTAGAGATTGATAAATTAGCCAATCTACTCCAATTGCCCTAGTTATTTCTTCATTTGTTTGATTATGGGCAATGTACTCTTCTTTAGCAGGCATATCGATTCCATACACATTTGGATGTAGGACGGGAGGGGCAGCACTCGCAAAGAATACCTCTTTTGCGCCCACATCCCTTGCTAATTGTACGATTTTTCTTGATGTATTTCCTCTAACAATGCTATCATCCACTAAGAGTACTCTTTTTCCAGCAAATTCATGAGGTATCGGATTCAATTTTTTTCTTACACTATCTTGTCGTATTGCTTGTCCAGGCATAATGAAAGTTCGCCCTACATATCTATTCTTGACGAACCCTTCTCTGTATTCTAATCCAAGTGTCCGTGCTACTTCCATTGCAGATATTCTCCCACTATCGGGGATTGGCATTACTACATCAATTCCATGCCCTGGTCTTTCTTTCATGATACGATTTGCTAATTTCTCGCCCATCTTGATTCTTGCCTCATATACTGAGATGCCATCAATAACAGAATCGGGTCTTGCAAAGTATACTTGCTCAAATATACAGGGATTCATCACAGGAGAAGGATGGCATACTCTTCTTCTTATTCGACCATCTTCGTCAACAAATACTGCTTCACCAGGGCCTACATCTCCAATGATTTCACATCCTAAAGCTGTCAATGCTACACTTTCTGAAGCGAAAACATGTGTTTCATTTCCATTTTCATCTTTTTTTGAACCATGTATTAGTGGCCTAATTCCGAAAGGATCACGAAATGCCAAGATTCCGTAGCCTGATAATACACTAACTGCAGCGTATGACCCATTTACTCGTGAATTTACTCTCTCTACTGCATCGAATAAATCCTCACAATCAAGATATAGTTCTCCATCGATTTGAGTTACATGAGTTCGTCCAAGTTCACTAGCGAGAATATTCAATAGAATTTCAGAATCACTATTTGTGTTAACATGCCTTCTATCATGGTGAATTACTTCGTGTAACAGTTCTCCTGCATTGGTAAGATTCCCATTGTGTGCAAGAGCCATCCCATAAGGTGAATTTGTATAGAATGGTTGAGCTTCTGCTGATGAAGAAGATCCAGCTGTAGGGTAACGAACATGTCCTATACCCATCTTTCCTCCTAACAGGTCCATATGGTGTTGTCTAAACACATCATTGACCATTCCGTTAGATTTTCTCTGGTGAAATCTCTCTTTATCGCATGTAACCATTCCAGCAGCATCTTGACCACGATGTTGTAGCACTAGGAGCCCATCATAGAGTTGTTGTCGGACTTCCGACCCTTCTGGGGCGAGGATTCCTATGATGCCGCACATGGGTCCTCGGAGTGTGGTCGAGTAGCCACCTTATGGTTCTTGAGCAAAAATCACTTGTTACCGATAAGCCGATTTCTCTTCGACCATCGATATTTGCGTCGGCGAGCAGTCGCGCCATATCCGCAGGCTGAACAAACACGCTTTTGCTTGTGATATGCGTGCCTACCGCAACGTCGGCAGCGGAAATGAACAATCTTCTGACGTTTTCCAAAGGATGGTGTACCCTTACTCATTTACTCACCTCGACAGCCTCGCGACCTAACCCGTTCTTATGAGGCTTGCCGAAGTAAAAACTACGAAATTCGTCCAATATTATCGAATGCTTTGAAACCTAATTGCTTGAGACATGGATATGAGTGCGCGTCATCTGGCTATACTGCTTTCTTGTCTTTTCCTTTTAATGCCCTTGTCTCATACATCTGCTGAAGAAGTAGATTCTCCAGAGATTTCCTGTACATCTGACATTGTTAATGCAGGACAGGAAATCGATTGCTCGTTAGATTTAACTGATATACAGGGTGTTTCATCTATTCGTTTCTCATATGTATTAGAGGAGGATAATTCTGCAAGTGTTGCATCTGTTCTTGCTTTAGGGCATTATCATTCATGTTCTATTTTGGACAATGGAACTGCAATTTGTTGGGGGCATGATGGTAATGAGCAACTAGGGGACGGCGGCAATTCAGATAGACATTTACGTCCTGCTGAACCTGTATCTTCCTCTGACGGGAGTAAATATCATTCTATTTTCGCAAATCACCGTAGAACATGCGCCTTGGAATTCTCTGGCCCTCTCTTCTGTTGGGGTCAGAACGATAATGGCGAGTCAGGAGATGGTACAACAAATGTTTACTCATCACCGACAATACCTGTAGAATTCCCCGCAAATAGAACCGTAGTAACTGTCGGCATGGGTAGTCATCATACATGTGCAATTTTAGATGATGGTTCATTGATGTGTTGGGGTAGCGATCATGATGGTAGGCTAGGCAATGGTCTTGAAGAAACGTCCTCGCAATACACTCCTGTACTCATAGATATTCCAGATAATCGCAATGCAATTTCTGTAGATGGAGGATATACGAATACATGTGTACTTTTTGATGATGGAGGTGTAATGTGTTGGGGTAGAGACCATGTAGGTCAAAATGGCGATGGTGGAAGCTCTTCAACAACGCATTCTCCTGGGGCTAATGTAGCATTGCCCGAGGGCCGTTCAGCAATTGACTTATCAGTTGGAGCATACCATTCCTGTGCAGTTCTTGATGATTCTTCAATAACTTGCTGGGGTTGGAATGAGCGTGGGCAGATCGGAGATAACTCTACTACAAATGCGCCTTCACCTGTAATGGTAAAATTACCAGATGGAGCAAAAGCAACTGATGTAGATGCAGGTGTCTGGCACACTTGTGCAGTTCTTGAGAATAGTTCTGTATATTGTTGGGGATGGAATAAACACAAGCAAGTTAGTGGATCTGAATGGGAAGTACATACACCTCAATATGTCAATGAAACTATTTCGGTAGTCAATGTAGTTGCTGCGGAAACACATACGTGTGCTCTTGCTGAAAATGGAACAATAAGCTGTTGGGGAGAGAATTCGAATGGTCAACTTGGAATTGGAAGTACTCAGGATAAGAACATCCCTTTCCAATTAGATTGGTCTAATGCTCCATTTGCACCGCAATCTGGTCCTGCTCCAATTGGAGAATGGGCTACCTCAAATCCTATGCGCGGTCAATTGAATTCTAATTCTGAAGGGGTTTGGAATCTTTCTATATTCGTACCTGAAAATACAGAATTAGGAAATTATTCTGTAGAAATTTCTCTTCTGAAGATCGGAGGTATCCGTTCGTCCATTACTTATTCTAATGCAGTTGAGATTATTGGAGTTGATTCTGATAGAGATGGAGTGGTGGATGATGAAGATATATTCCCCTCTGATCCTTCGGAATCAAGCGATTTAGATTCGGATGGAGTGGGAGATAATTCCGATGCATTCCCGTTGGATGCGAATGAAACTATAGATTCTGATTCAGATGGTGTGGGAGATAATTCCGATGCATTCCCAAATAATGCTGGAGAGACATCCGATTCAGATGGTGATGGAGTTGGAGATAATACCGACGCGTATCCTTATGATGCTACCCGAATTAATCCCTCTTCTCCGTTGATTACGTATGCCCCTGTAGGGGGATTGGTTGCGTTATTGCTAATCGTAATGGCTCTTAGAATGGTGACTAGAAGACCTGTAGAAGATAAACCTGAGAAGAAATCTAGATGGAATACCAAGAACCCTGATCGTAAGTTTTGATAATTATTTATCCATTGCTAGGAGCGGGTCTTCTTCTTCTTTGCTTCCAGTAACAATAGCAAGAACAGTGAATATCACTAAAATAGTTCCAAATGTGAATCCTACCCATTGAATTGTGATTGTTGCTAACATTCCTCGAGAAATCTCTCCATTCAAAATTTCAATAAGACCTAATCCTCCTACTGATAAGAACAAAAGAGTAATTGTTTGAGTTGTAGGGGCTTTTCCTCTATGCAAAATGCTGGTACTTGAAGTAGCAAGAATCAACCATGTAGCAGTCATTGCCATAACTGATTTAATTATGATATCCTTACCAATTTCTTGAATATCACCAATATTCCAATTAGCAATCCATCCTATGACAATCAGCACAATAGATAAAGTGACAAAAATACCTAGAAAAGAGTTTTTCTTACTCATTTTTTCCACCTCCAATATTTGCTTCAAGATGTCGTTTGACGAGACTCTCCTCCTCATCATTTATCGGTTCAGTTGTTTTTGGAAGAGCAGCATTTTTTTCGATTAATACAATTACATGGAATGTAATCCAAAGCGCAAATATTACACCGAATATAGTCCCAATGATTGTTTGGAGCGAATCTTGAATATATTCCGATTTCTCAACTGCTAACTGTGCTAAAATCACAATAGAACCAATAGATAGTGCGATTGTTATTATTGCTGCATTCCATCTTTTTTCTCCAACAGTAAGAACTACTGTTGTTCCTATCGCTCCAACTATAGAGATTCCAATAAGAAGGGATGAAATTGCAATATCATTCATTTTAGCGGTTTGAATTGGTAGACTTTCTGGTTGTAATGATTGAACAATTATCCATCCTATTGAAATGAACATTAGGATAGACCCTCCTATCCTCCAATTTTTGGGAATTGGCCCTACCGGACTAGGCCCTCCAAAAATTGCTAAACATGATCCTATGAGGTAGATGCTTGTAGGAATTACGAGGTGAATAAGAGCTTCAGCAGTTTCAACTGGCCCCATATGGGTACTTTCACCTATCATATTTGCAGTTCCGGCTATCCCGGCTAGTACCAGAATAGTCATTGGCGTAGCAATCTTGTAGATTTTAGTCACCTTTCGTTGAAGGTGCATTGCTAGTACTGCTGGAATTCCGGCATAAAGGAGGGACCAGAAGGCTATGGTGGCCCAATCCATGACTCCCGACACTTAGTTAAAGACATGAACATTGATGCCATTTGAGTCGATATTTGCATTGTAATCAAGATATTGAATCACGACACGCTCAAATAGGGGCCGATGGTCGCCGAGATGCTACGGAGGTGACATGATGGTTAAGATGCCGCGCAAGGTAATGAGATACAGCCCTTCTGCTGGACGCCATACTGTACATACCGTTGAGCGTGTTAAGAAGAGGCGAGCATCTGAACTCAAATGGGGTCAGAGACGTTTCCGAAGAGTAACTGCAGGTTACCGTGGTTTCCCTCGTCCAAAGCCAGAAGGCCGAGAAAAGCCAACTAAGAGAGTCAATTTAGTGTACAGGTGTACCGAGACTGGAAAGGCTCACTCTCCAGCAGGACAGAGAGCCAAGAAGTTTGAACTTGTAGACAAGTGAGGTGAAAAAGATGGTTGGTAAATTTCTTCGTGTTACTTGTAATGACTGTGGACATGAAGTAGTAATCTTTGAACGTGCTTCTACTGCAATCAATTGTTCTGTTTGTGGCGCAACTCTCGCTTTACCAGCAGGTGGAAAAGCTTCCTTAGTAGGTAGCGAGGTCCAGGAAGTCCTCGAGTGATCGGGGGCTTTAGATGGCTGTCAATGATATTCAGTATCCTCAAGAGGGAGAATACGTCGTAGTTACCGTATCGAGTATTGAGAAAAATGGTGCGTATCTAAATCTCAATGGATTTTCAGACGATATTCGAGCGTTTGTTTTCGTCGGAGAGGTAAGTTCTGGATGGGTTGCTAGAGTTAGAGATCATATTCGAGAAGGACAACGAACAGTAGCCCGAGTTACTAAAGTAAGAAAAGACAAGCGAAGTGTTGATGTTTCGATAAAGTCAGTTAGTGATGAACGTAGAAGAGAGACGCTTCAAGATTGGAAGAATGAACAAAGAGCGGCACAACTTCTCAAGATTGTCGGAGATCGCAATAATTGGAAAGATTCAGAATTAGTAAAAATGAGTAATGAGTTGGAAGAGACATTTGGAACACTTTACGGTTCATTCGAAGAGGTGGCTGCTAATGCTGATATTCTAGGGGAAATGGGATTAGAAGGGGATTGGACCTCTCATTTTATTGAATTAGCCTTAGAGAATATTGTCCCTTCGAGTGTTATTATTCGAGGTCGAATGATGATAGAAGTTTGGGATGACGAAGGAGTTGAATTGATCAAAAAATCTCTTATTGGAGCAGAAGGCGCATCATCAAAAAAAGATGAAGTATCTGTTTCTTGCTATTACGATGGTGCTCCAGAATATAGGGTTGAAGTTGTAGCCCCCGACTATAAGTTGGCTGAAAAGGCATGGGTTTCCGCACAGAAAACAGTAGAAGACCTAGTAAAGAGCGCTGGTGGTTCTGTAGAATGCTACAGAGATTGATACTTTCAAACGTATTCTACCCGAATGGTTCTTGAGCCCTCCTAAGAGCAATCAATAGAACGGGTGTTAATATGGGACGCAGCAATCTACAGAAATGTCCTGAATGTGATGTTTATTCCTTGGACTCCATATGTCCAACTTGTGGAGTAAAAATGAGAGCAGCAGCACCTTTGAAGTTTTCACCCGAAGATCGTCAAGGAGAACGAAGAAGACAACGTAAGGGAGTAGGATCTGGAGATTGGGCAGCGAGTTTACCTTCAATTAAAGAAAATGAGAGTGAAGAAGAATGAATCGAACCGAAATTCATTGGATGAATGGGTTTGAATCAATTCCTGAACAGATGGTATTCATAGAAGCTCTACCTGGTGTTGGAAATGTAGGTAAGATAATTGTTGATGCCTTGATTGAAGAGCATGATTCGGAGTGTCTTGCATGGCTTATGCATCCTGATTTCCCCCCTCATTCAACCATGAAAGATGGCCTTTTACATCCTCCTAGAATTGAGATTCATCAAGTGTTACTTCCCATGGGTCTCCCGGTAATTGTTCTCACAGGAGATTCTCAACCGTTAACTCCTACCGGACAATATGAAGTAGCAGATAAGATTTTGAAAATGTTAGACCAAGCCGATGCGGAACTACTCTTGATTCTAGTTGGCCTTCAAGGAGATGTTGAGGAACACTCTATCCATCTAGTTTGTTCAGATGCAGACACTCGTGATGCCTTTGCAGAAAGAGGAGTAAATGCTTCAACAACTGCCCCTGAAGCAGGAATGATCGGTATGGCAGGATTACTTGCAGGAATGGCTCCACTAAGGTCAGTTCCGGCTGCTTGTGCAGTTGCAGAAACATTAGGATCAACTGTAGATGTGATTACAGGGCAACGGTTAGCATCTTGGGTAGAAGAGAAACTAGGAATTGCGTTGGAAATTAGTATAGATACTACCGAGAGCACAGCTGAACGAATACGAAGAGAAATTGCTTTGGATCAGACTGAACTTGATTCACTGTTGAATCCGTCTGAACCTTCTCCTGAATTTTATGTTTAATTATCCGCCTGATGATACTATGATTGTCCCTAATTCGACATTTGAATTGATTTTTGTTGAATGAGGAACTATTTTTTCTTCATGCGTAACAAGTACAGTGCTTGGAAGAACACCGATTTTTTCTAGAATTTTATCAATTGTAATTCCTTCTTCTACCTCAACATCGTGAGTTACTCCCTCAACCTCGATTCGAACCATCATATACTTGCGAGGTACTACCTCAATTCAGTCTTTACCAATCGAAACATGTCTAGTGAGACTTATGACTAGAAGGCAGGTGGCTTGGAACCTGCCGAGATCGCATAGCCCGGTATTGCGGTGGATTCGAAATCCACTGTCCCTTGGACTCGGGGGTTCAAATCCCTCTCTCGGCGCTTAATCTGATTCGGCGTCCCTCTTAATTCTCAATTCGAATGCCTCTAAATTAGGCGCAGTATGTCGTTTTTTGGTTTATGGGGAGAAACACCTCCTAAAGTACACTACGTCGATGGTAGGTCATGTATGGAAGTACCTTCTTG
>DAPV01000048.1:1697-1985 GCA_002502625.1 Euryarchaeota archaeon UBA125 | reverse complement strand
AGTATGTCGTTTTTTGGTTTATGGTGAAAAACAGCCCCTAAAGTATACTACGACGATCGGAGGTTATGTACGGAACAACCATCCTAGCCACCTTATTGTCGATAGTATTGATTGGAATCATATCCCCAGCCACTGGAATGTTAATGATTGCAACTAGTGTATTTGCTACTCTGATATTTTTCAGAGTTCAAAGTCTTAGCCATATCCCGAGAGCCAAATATGTCCCACGAAAGATTAGGCTTACACGAAGAAATCCCTACAGAGTTTTTTTGAAAACTCCCACATCGG
>DAPV01000048.1:1069-1351 GCA_002502625.1 Euryarchaeota archaeon UBA125 | reverse complement strand
TTCTCGAAATCCCTACAGAGATTTAGTTATTGCTAACTGAATCAATTATCTCTAGATGGGCCTCTCTGGTTAGATTCTATCATTAGTAATCTCAATCCATGGAGATGATTCACATGTTCCATCATGGTAAATGGCTCCAAATTCATCACCTGCATTAAATTGAACTTCTTCACAACCATCGTCACAGAAGCCTGCTAGGCTGTTGAAATAGAGGTTTGTTCCCCAATAGGATTGATTCCATGAATCGCCATTCACTTCCCAAGTTTGATGATTCGGCTTAAT
>DAPV01000048.1:592-744 GCA_002502625.1 Euryarchaeota archaeon UBA125 | reverse complement strand
TCAATCTCATTTCCATTGCTCAATTTAATCTTTAGAGATACCCAGATAGTCTGTCCTTCTTCAAATTCATTACTATCTTCAATCCATCCTCCTCCTCCGTTCAATAGTTTCACCGTAACATTCAATGAATTATCAGAATCTATTGCTATACT
>DAPV01000048.1:0-258 GCA_002502625.1 Euryarchaeota archaeon UBA125 | reverse complement strand
GAAAAAATATAGTCATAACCTCCATACGTTTCTTCGTAATGAGCTCCACATCCCAATAGATTTCCAGTACAACCCGCTAAAGGGATAGATGTGGTTAGAAAACCAAACAAAATAATTAGAATCATTCGCTTCATTGGATATCGTTATTCTATACTTGTTTTTAATTCATTCTTCACTATGAATTTTGTTGAACTGTTTTCCTACCATGGATCCTGCTTCATACGGTTCTATTTCATGGTCGACAATCAAGTGACGTAG
>DAPV01000104.1:3590-13624 GCA_002502625.1 Euryarchaeota archaeon UBA125 | reverse complement strand
AATTAGTCGAACTTCGAAGAACACGTTCTGGACGTTTTACTGAACAAAATTGCGTACCTATGGAAGATTTAGTAGATGCAGTTTATCTTTGGAAGGAAAAAGGAGATGCATCTGCAATGCTTAGGTTAGTTTCCCCGATTGATGTATTAATGGATGGACGTTCTGGTTTGATTCTAAAAGATGGAGCAGTATCCGCAGTATCTCATGGTGCTCCTTTAAGTCGTCCAGGGATACAAGCAATCCAAGGTGACTTTGAATCTGATGAAGAAATTGTGTTGTGGAGTATGAAAGGAGAGGTTGTAGCAATAGCAAATGCAACTCGAGGGACAGCAGAGATTCCTCTAATTAAAGTCGGAGAGGTTGCGAAACCATCGCTTGTGCTCTTACCTGCTGATATTTATCCACGTCAATGGCGCGGAGAACATTCAACTAACTAAGTTCAAACGCTTCGTATACCCATTCTTCAGTTTCCACTCTAACGAGAAGTTTTTGCACTCCAATCACACACCCGCCTACCCGTCCAGAGACTTTGAGGCAACCTTTCGTTCAATGAAGTAGATATCAAGTTTAATGCTTATTTTTGCATTATCAGCCATCCGCATATTGATGTCGATCAATTTGTCATCTTTGTTTTGAACGTTCTTTGGGTGGTGTATATGGTCGTTCAATTTTCTTAGGCCCAAAAAAGAAAGCAGCTGCGGCTAAACCAACTATTGTAATCGCAAGTAACAGCATTGGAATATTATCAGTACTTCCATCCGCATTTTCGACTATAGTAAAAGGGTCACTTCTTTTGTCTTCATTAGATACTGTTAGTACGAGAGTTCTAATGTTGTTAAATTCGTCAAATTCATCTATTAATCCATTAGCGTCAACGTTTGCAGTCATTCTAACTTCTCCTTCTCCTGAAGCAGACCAATAACATATCACTGTACCTAATCCTCCTGGGGAAATAGAAGGAATAATTTCTCCAGGTACAGAAACATTCTCTACACTACATTCTACGCCTACAGAAGTAACTTCAACAGAACCAGTATTTCGAACTAATATTCTGAATGAAACCACGTCACCATTTTCTACCGATATCGGTGAAGATAATGTTTGATCACCCACAATTGCATCTATGCTTTCGATGGAAAGGTCAGGAGTTGAGGTTGAAATCACTTCAATAGTCTGATTTATTCTTGTATCTTCATCTTCAATAAATATTGTAACAAATGTTTGACCAGATTCAGTGGGAGTCAGTGTGAAGACCCAAGAATGTTCATTTGATTTTTCAATATTAGCCCAATCTCGATCTGTAGAAACAGATAGCGATGTTGAATCAATATCTTGAATATTTAATGTCATTTGATATTCAGTTCCAACCTCAATGTACACTGATGTTAGTAGTCCAGAAAGTGTTGGAGGATCGTTAATTTCATTGATCATTACATTAATTTGATCACTCCATGTATTTCCTCTTACATCAGTAACCAATATGTCTACTGTGACTGCTCCACTCATTTCAATTTGAGGCATTAGTAAGATTTCATCTCCAACAATTGATGAAACAAGAATATCTGAATTACTAGAAATAGCAGAAATTGTTAGATTATCAGATTCAGTAATGTCGTCATTACAGTAATATCTGAATGGAATATATCTACCAGGGTCATCTTCATTAAATATTTGATCATCAATATTTTGGCATTGAGGATCTAGGTCAAATTCAACAATATATCCTCCATTAATCATCATTGATTCGATTACTACGGTGGTTTCTTGAGGACTACCATCAGATGACCATTGGAATCGACTGCCCACGCCTATCTCTAGTGATTCTCCGTCTTTTCCAAGTAAATGGCCGATAGGAACTGAAAAAGTACCATTTGAATTTGTGAGGCTCAATTCTTGAACTAGGCTACCTCCTACTGCAAATCGGAGTGATGAAAAAGAGGGTACAAGTCCAGGGTCATTACCTTCAATTCGATATGATACATGTAAACTAGGATCATTGATATCGATTCTAAAATTAGAGATGCATCCATCGAAGATTGTAATTTGAATGTCTATTGAATCTTGATTTATTTCTATTAAATTACCATCCAATATTGTAGTCCAAGTTTCACTCATTGTATCTTTAATTTGAATTGAATTATTACCTATACCTGTAATATGGACTCGACCCCATTGCTGATTAAATGGACGTTCTATATCTTCTAGATTCCAAACCCCTGGAGAAGATGAAGATGGCTCTAGGCCGCAAGATGAAATTGACAATGACTCAATTTCTCCTGACAGTGAATTGAAATCCATGACAGGCATATCAATTGGATTAGTTGTATGTAAAGCAGTAGTAGTTTCAAATGCATACCAAGGTGAACGATGCAACGCCAGTACTGCCACTGCATCTAATTGTAGTTCTGAGTCATCAATTCCATTGACTGAGACATAGTCAACTAATACTTCTGTTTGCTCAATATCTGCCCATGTCCATGGATCGTTCTCATCAAATAGAGGCAACAATAGTGGTGATGATTGAGTGTATTCTGTAGCTGCAAAGGTGTGTCTAATGGTATGTAGAAGAAGAGGTCCATCTCCTCTATCTACAACGAAACGAACTTCGTCATCGGACAAGACATCAGGAATGGTAAGTATGAGACTTAGACTCAGATTAAGTAGCATATTTGATGATGTGAGACTATGATCAAATCCTGAAATTTTGATATCTGGACCTTTAGAAACTGCAACTCCTCCGTCAGGAATCCCTATTGCAGCAACAGAGTTCGTAGATGATGTCGATGCCCAAGCAACTGAGGTTGCACTATTTTCCGGTCTTAAGTGTGAAATTACCATGCCTGATTCTTCAATCGATATCGTTGAATAATGAGCCGGAATCGTATCATTTAAGCTTGAACTTAATTCCCAAAGAGTTGCATTATTCAATGCATCTGGTGGCATTAAATCAACAGAATCTGCTTTAACAACTGTTACTGCTTGTACGCTTTGAATAGTTGAAAGAAATAGTATTGAGATGACCACCAGACAAGCCTCGCGTCGCCCCGCCATGAATTTAGAGACAAACTATTCATCTTCAATCCGATGGTGTGTTGAGTATTCTGTATGGGAACGCTTGATAAGTCGACATTGGGTGGTCCATTTACATCATGGCTGTGGTGGTGTAGCGGTTAGCACGATAGGTTGTGGTCCTGTCAGCCCGGGTTCAAGTCCCGGCCACGNNTGTCCACCATCGAAGGACCGCTAGAGTCCTGAAGTGGCTGAATCTGTAAATCTCCCCCGGAAATCCTCAGATCTAGTAGCCCATCGATGCGAGAAGTGGCAGTTATCGCTAGTTGGGAGTATTGATCCCTATCATCCGAACATGCGCTGAGAATTGGAATCGATATGCCGCCTTCATCTTCAACGAGATACTGATTCGATGGTGTGAGGCATGTAGGAGAAGTATCGATATCTATGGAATATCCCCCGGATATGGTCATTGATTCAATAATCATGGTCACGGATTCTTCTTCGCCGTCGGAAGACCATTGGAACCTCGTACCTATGCCGAGTAAGAGATCTCCCCCCGAGGAAGGAAGGAGGTCACCGACGGGTATCTCATAGGAAAAAGGGCCATTTAGAAAGGGGACTTCAAGTGCAAGATTGGTCCCGATAGCAAAACGAATATGACTGGATTCAGGTACTATTCCAGACATATTACCGTCAACAGTGCCCGTTACATAGAGAGTTGGATCGTTTATATCGACCCTTAACCCACCTACACATCCGTCTCTTATGACGAGCATGATGTCTAAAGACAACGCTTGCGGGAGTAATGCTCCTTCTGACCAAGTTGTCCATTGGCTCCCGGGGGTCCTAATGGCTAGAGTAGCATCCAATCCTTCTTCAGAGATAATGTGAATACGCCCAAGGGATTGCTCAAAAGGCGGGATTACCGTCAAAATTGACCATTCACCTGGGGAGTTGCCTGACGGTTGTAATCCGCAAGGAGATATCTCGAGCCCAGCGATACTGCCGCTATTGACGTCAAAATCCATGATCGGGTGTGAAGAGGGGGTTATCGTTGCAACAGCCTTTGCATTCTCAAACCCGTACCATGGTTGAAAGAAAGAAACTTCCAACGCTACTGCATCGACTTGAATCTCAGAATCATCAGGAGCCCCGTCTGACACATAGTCTATTTTGACAGAGGCGGCGGATAGCATCGCCCAATCCCATACACTGCCGTTGCCAAGACCATAATTCAACGGGATAGTGAAGCGATCGATTGGACCTGTGGTTCTTGCAATTGTAGATACTAATGTGACTGACGATCCATCATCGACTACAATCATGACCTCATCGGAGGGCAAAGGATCGGGTATCGAAATATGTAATCTTAGAGTAACTTCGATGATATCTCGAGTTTCGAGCCCTTGAAAATCGAAACCTGAAACGATGATGTCAGGGCCCTTCGACCAGGAATAGTCTCCATCGGGCACCCCTGTTGCAAGTGTGGCTCCTGTTTCGGAATTAGATGCGTATGATATGTGGGACTGGTATTTTCTCGGTCTTTGATGGGTGAATTGTAGCGTCCCTGAATTGATACTTGTATCCGTGTACTGGGCTTCATCTCCCGCGAATCCCGAGGTTGCGCTTAGTGTCCAGACGTTTTCATCGAATGGGTGTGTGAAAATATCTTGCTGGCTTGAGTCGATCGGTGTGTCGGCAACTACCACCGGGAAGAGCAGGAAAGTTACCAGAAACGCGGCTGCCCGTGTGCTCATCGTAACGAATTAACATACTTGTGCGTTTGAAACCGTTGGTAATACGGTAGCAGTATTTGCGGAAGAGATGAAATACGGCACTTGCAAGGAAAGTATACACGGCTGTGGTAGTGTAGCGGTTAGCACGGTGGGTTGTGGTCCCGCCGGCCCGGGTTCAAGTCCCGGCCACGGCCCCATTTTACTTATTCTCCAGTATATTCTGTTACTCTAAGTCCCATTCCTCCACGTCGTGAGGGCCGTTTCATGATTTTGTCTAATTTCATGTGTACATGTTTTTCTAAATCAATTTCCATTGCCAACGCATTTCCGAGAGTTAGAATGAATAAATCTGCTAATTCTTCTGCGATTTCTTCTTTTGGCTTTCCTTTAGTAATTGCTCCGCTGAGTTCTCCCAGTTCTTCTACTGTTAATGAAATTCTGTAGCCCATGTCATGGCCATTATTTTCTGGATTAGCAAAGTCATGTTTGTGATGGAATTTTGCTACTCTTGACATCAATGTGTGCCAAGATCCATCTGGGCCATATTCTTCTCCCAATTCATTCTGAATAGGGTGATCCATCCATTCATCAACTGATTTCCTTCGTTCCATAATATGTTCGAGGTTGAAACAGCCCATGAACGAAGCGATTGAAATTATATCCATCCTTGATTAATACCAATGAACCATATTACACAAATAAGAATTGGAATAAATACAAGATATGTCCTAACTTTCTTCCAGAAAGGTATTTTTTCTAATTTTTCTCCTACTTTTTCCGATATGGCTTCTCCAGTAACATACGCAATTTCAGAGAGAGGTTCGACAGGCATGTACTCACCAAGATATGATAATACATAGTGCTGGCTGTGAAAATGTTAAATTATTACGTTTCTAAACTATAATTACTGGGGAGCACTTGCTGAGAGGTTGCCATAGGTAACGACCCATTGACCTGATTCGGTTAATGCCGACGGAGGGATAGAAATGAACACAAATATTGCGTACGTACTAATGATTGCTACGCTAGGATTCTTTGGTTATATTGGATTCCAAGCTGTAAGAGACAGAGAAATTGAGCAAGATGAATATTTATCTGCTCGTGGAAGCCAGGATTGGTTTAGAATCGGACTAAGTCTATTTGCGTCAGGAATGGGTATTTGGATTTTATTTGGGCCTTCTGAAGTAGGATATTATGGAGGATTTTGGGATGTTGTAGGTTACGCTGTTTCGGCTTCTACTCCCTTCTTGTTACTCGCTTATGTGGGTCCTATGATACGAGATAAATTACCTGATGGTGTTACTTTAGCAGATTATGTTCGATTAAGAATCGGCAGACCAATGCAAATCTATGTTGGAGTAATTTCTGTCATCTACATGTTCACTTTCTTATTCGCTGAATTTACTGCAATTGGAAAGGCCATGAGTGTTCTTTCAGATATGGATCCTCTCATTCCTATGATTTTAGTTGGCGCGGTAACAGTAGGTTACACTGCATACGGTGGTCTGCCGGCTTCCTTGCGAACCGATAGAATACAGGCATGGGTTGTATTGTGGCTTGTCATTGTACTTCTTCTAATCTTATTCGCTGGAGATATTAGTACGTTGATTACTGATGCGAAGGCCTACAATCCAGAAGATGATTGGAGTATCGGAAGTATGTCCTATATGGACTCATTCAAATCTGGATTAGCACTTGTCATTGCCATTACAGCTGCAGAAATGTTCTCTCAAGGTAATTGGCAGAGAGCTTGGGCTTCTGAAAACAATGATGCACTCAAGAAAGGGGCTCTTCTTGCAGCTGTCCTTGTCCTTCCTTTGGTTTTTATTATGGGAGTTTTGGGAACTGTTGTTGCTGGTCAAGGGGCTGTAAATGATCCATCAGCAGCCTTCTTCGTTCTGTTGGAAGATGTACATGTATTCATAATCGCTGGATTTGTTATTCTTGGTATCGCCTTGGTTTGCTCAAGTGTTGATACTCTTCAAAATGCAGTATCTGCATCAATCACAAGGGATCTTTCAGACAATAAGATAGATTTGAATCAGGCTCGAATTGTTACTGTTGCTATGATCCCTCTGGCGATTTACTTAGCTACAGGGCCCACTATAGGTAACTTTACTTTCGATGCACTAAGCGTTTTTGGAATATTCCTTTTCGCTGATTTGTTAGCAGCGGCTACTGTTGCCCCAGTATTTCTGACTCTTTGGGATAAGATTACTTCCACTGGTGCAATTGTAGGGGCAATTTCTGGTTTCATTGGAGTTATTGCATATGGAACCTATACTACTGACCTGTCTACAGGAATAGGATACATTTTCTCACCTACAAATGAGTTTGGGTTAGCGAATCTAAATGTATTCTTGTCTGCTCTTTTTGCAAGTTTAATTGTTACAATAGCTGTATCTTATGCATCACAACGGATAGATAGTGGTTCTGAAGAATAATGGTGGACGCTGGGGGATTTGAACCCCCGGCCACTTGGTTGCAAACCAAGTGCTCTTCCAAGCTGAGCTAAGCGCCCCTACCCCACGTCGTGTAGAGTCTTTGATTTGAGGGTGACGCTTATTCTTCACTTTGAGAAATTAACTCTCGATATTTTTCAGCATGCAATGGAGTTGGGCGAGATATAATCATCATTATTGCTATTGCAGCAATTCCCGCACTCATGCTTAAAACAATTAATTTCTGACGATTATTGTCGGTGTAAGTGATTCCATCATCATTATTTTCTTCAGTAGAGTAATTTGGATCAGGTCCCACATTAGTTGTGTGTTCGTCTTTGTTGACAACAAGTCTTCCAGTAAATACAACACCATCTGAACTAATATCTTCATAGTGAAAAATGCCTGAAATTAGTCCAGTACTTTCGTTGAATAGAACTTTGTAGATTACTTCACATTCTTGATTAATTTTAGTTCCATTTTCATCTAATTCACATGAACTATACAACTCACCTGAATTGATGTCTTCGGTTCCGTTAAACAATCCATCTCCATCGATATCCAATCGAATTTGATGCGTAATATTCTCACGATTATCTACATTTCTAAACCATACAGTATCATTGGTAAATAGAACCTGTCCAGTTACGTTAGAAGGGATTACTTCATCTTCTCCAATTATCATTGTGAATGTATTCGGTTCATGTGCTGTTGCAGATGGCATGAACATACATGATACAATGATGGCACATAGCCACATGCCCCTACTCATGGCTGTGCCAAGGGTCCGATGACTTCAACACTACCGAATAGATGCGCACAACATATTTGAGAAGGTGGGGACATGGATACTCGTATGTTAATTGGATATGGTGTTGTTGCATTACTTGCTACAGTGAGCCTTACGACCGCTGTTTTAGCGATTACTAGTGAAGATTCTACTTCCGAAACTGAATCTGAATTTTTATTCGATCCTTTGATCCAAGATGTTGAAGGTCATGATCATCGTAACGGCAGTCAACATAATCTTTCGACACCTAATTTTGAAGCATTATCGTTTAATCAATTAACTGAACCTGGAAATGCGGAAGTTCAAGTTGCTGATAGTCCGGATGGCCGTAGATACGCTTACATCGCTGGATGGAAGGAGATGCATATTGTCGATGTTACTGATCCTCGCAACACTACCGTTACAGGGGTTTATCTTGATCCAAATACTCAAGTTTTGGATGTAAAGTATCTGGAATACAATGCTAGAGAATATGTGATTGTTCAGAATCAATTAGTGGATTCAGGTAATGCAGACCCAAATGTCGGTGAATGGGGCGATCCGGCGCAAGTGACTGTTACTTTAATCGATGTAACAGATAAATCAGATCCTACTTGGGTCGATTCATGGTATGATTTTGATCATCCTAGTGGACCACATAACTTGTATACGCATATGATAGATGGAGAATGGTATATCTTTGTAGCAAATCCTGATTACGATCAATGTGATGTTGGTCAAGGAGATGCTTGTGGCGGAATTACAATCGCACATCTAAATTTTGCAGCATATGGTGACCTTCCTCGAATCGTTAAAGTTGGAGAAGCAGAAGTTTCTTGGGAAACCACTCGAGGAGGGTGGATATACATCCACGATATGACTGTTCAACAATGGCCTGGTGAAGATTCGACAGATCCTCGATTTGGTAGAACTTTTGTTTATGGAGCATATTGGGAAGCAGGATTGCGAATTTTTGATGTTTCAGATGTTCCACATCCTGGAAATGATCTTGCTGAATATTTGTGGCATGGTTCTGCATGCAGGTTAACCGGAGGAACTCAAGCAGGGTGTCTTTGGAGAGCTCCTGAAGTTGGTCAATGGATGGATTTCGCTGATCTTGATGATGATGGTGAGCCTGATAGCGGTACCACTGGTAATGAAAACGGGGGGCGTGCGTCGTATATCCACTATGCAGAACCTGTTGATGAAATGGTAGATGCATCTCATCTTGGATACCCTGCTGGAAAAATGCATCTTACTTTCTTAGCAACAGAGGTACTTTCTACAAGTATTGGTACTGGAATGGCATATCTGCTAGATACTACTGATTATGACTTAGAAAACGGACAATTTAGATTCAGGCCTAAGTTAATCCACGATTGGGAAATTCCTTATGCAGATGATCATTTTATTCCTACAGGCGAAGAATGGTTACTTTTCTCTCCTCACAATGCAGACATTCAGATTTTCCAGACTGGAGTGCCAGGTCTGCCAGATAATAGCCACGGGGGTGCATGGGATGGCCGAGTTTATTTGAGCCATTATCACGCAGGACTTTGGGTAGTAGATATCGAATCACTAATGGTTGCAGGACTTGATGATTCTATGAATCGATCAGAAGCTTACTCTTATTCCACTATTGGTTTTCATTCTCCTCATGCTGGGGAAAGTACCATTTTATCCAGTGATTATTATGATTTTGGATGGGTTCCATTCCTTTGGGCTGCAGAATATCATGAAGGATATACATACCTTTCTTGTATTACTTCAGGATTGTACATTGTTCAATTGGACATCGATCAGCCTTACACAACAACTCTTCCAACGTAATCAATGAAGCGAACCATTCAACAGTAGGTTATTCTTCGGCGCTTCTATGGGACGAGTTTCAAAGGCAATGCTACTATGTTTATTGATGGCAGTTGCACCTTTTGCTGGATGTTTCGGAGGCGATGATGAACCTGCTGAAGAAGTGTATGTTTGGGTAGATCCTGTTACTGAGATTGAAGACGATAACCACTCACATTCCGATCTGATGGCGCATCGACTACAGACTCCTAATGTTCGTTTAATAGA
>DAPV01000104.1:0-3257 GCA_002502625.1 Euryarchaeota archaeon UBA125 | reverse complement strand
TCTAAATTGTGATGGAAATGTCAAGCCGCCTGCTGAATTAGATAATGTGGCTGGCCGCCCATGTGATCCTGCGTTCAAGAATGTGGCTCCAACTCCTGGAGATTCATCTGAAATTTCTATTGAAGGAAACTTCATGGAGGATTGTGAGAAGTATCCGGATGGTACTGGTGGTTGTTATGCTTACGTTTCATCATACAATCAGTTTGAGATTCTCGATATATCTAATCCAAACAATATCACACTATTATCTACTTATTATGCAGAGGTAGCTCGTATCATTGACATCAAGGTTACATCTGATAATAATTGGGTTTTAATCAATCACGAATTAACAAACAGCGAGTTAGACCCAATCCCTAACGATGACGATGCAAACTCTGGTGCAAATCGTCTTGATGTAATCTATGTTGGGAATAAGAACGAACCAATCAAGGTTGCTGAGTGGAATAATCCTCCTGCTGGCTTCCATAATCAGGATTTGCACGTCTACTGTGATTGGGATGGAGCATCAAACCCTGACGAAGAATGCAGTCTTTTCCTTTTTGGTGCGGACCCATATCCAGAGATGACTGAAGGAGATTCAGGAACATTCTACAAAGGTACCCAGATATTCTATGTGCCTATGGGTTTTGAGTCTTGGTTGCCAACTCAAACAGATGAGCAACAAAATAGTAGTCGAGAGATTCTTCGTTGGGGTGGCTATTCTCCAGAACCAGAGACTACATGCGGTGGTTCAATTTTTAATCACGATAATGTATTCCATATACACCCTATCACTGGACAGAAATTGTTGTATGTGTCATATTGGGGAGCAGGACTTCGTATTGTGGATGTCACTAACCCACCATTGATTCCAGATCCTGAGGGAGTATCATGGCCACAAGACAACGAAGTAGGACGTTGGCTAGGTTGCCCAACTGCTGATGATGGCTGGTATGGTCCTGATGGTGGAGGTCATGCTGGAATGAGTGCGAATGAGTGGCTAGATCAGAACCTTGGTAACGACAATATCCACTATGCTGTGCCTTATGATCATCTAATTTGCAAGGATGTCTCTCAATACGTTGACCAATCTCTATGGCCTCAAGAGTGTGGTACTGGCCCTGATGATTCAGTATATGGTGTCAACTGGCGTCATTATACAATTATAGCTCCAGAGTACGGATCTAATACTAATCATACTGGTTTTGTTTGGACCATAGATACCACTGATCCGGCTCAACCATTCCTTGTCAGTAAGTGGAAACTTCCTGGACAGAGTATTCTTCCTGATGGAACCGTTCATGATAATCATTACATTCCTGGCGGTTACATTTTCAGCCCTCATAACGGGGATACCGGAACGAATGGTCACGTCTACTGGACTCATTACCATGCAGGAAATTGGTTGACCGACCACAGTGGAATCTGGGATAGTATCGTTTGGAAGGATGGTAATCCCTCACCTGACCTTGGTTGGCAAGGAATCGAGACTCTTGGAGAGACAGAGACTCTAGGATATTACCTCCCTGCTGGACCGGAATGGATAGAAGATCCAACCAGTGAACTTGGTTATGATATGGCTGACTGTTGGGCCTCTTGTATGATTCCGTTCGATTGGGGTCTCCAGTATGATCCCCGAGGATTCTTGTTCATTTCTGAGATGGTTAGTGGAGTATATGTTGTTCAATTTGATGAGGATAAAGATCCAAGATTCGACTATCCTCCTCTTTGGACACCACTTGAGGAGTGATTCACACATGCGCTTGGCGCTCTTTCTGATATTCCTTATCGTGATGACACCGATGGCGGTGTCTGCCCATGGAGCAGACAAGTTCAGCATCATTGTACGAGGTACGAGGATGGATCCTGATACTGTACAAATGGTACAGAACGATACTGTAGAATTTTTGAGTGTAAATAATTCAAATCGTTCGGTTCATATGGATTTCAACGGAGATGGAGATCTCAATGATACCTACGATTTCAATTGCAACCTACCAAGTGGAGGAATGTGTGCTCTAGAGATGAATGTCACAAATTATACTGGAGATTTGTATATTTTTGAGATATTTGAGGAAGATGGTAGTCTAGCCTTTACATTGAATCTTACACTAATCAATGACACACATGACCCTAATTCTTCAGTTACCAGTCCAGCCGGTTATTCTTTTGGCAATCAGGATGTTGATCAAGACGGGATCCCAGATAATGTTGATCGATGTGTAAATACTGAACCAGGTGTAGAAGTTCTACCTGTAGGTGAAGATTTCCAAGGTTGTGATGCAGATACTGGATTGTCTACATTCCAGTCCCTACTAGGGGTACTATTCATTGCCTTGATTGGTCTTTGGATGTCTGTAAGGATGCGAAAGGAGAACTAGGATGTACAGATTTTCAATATTTTTTGTTGCCATATCTATGGTTTCAAGTGGTTGTCTGGGGTGGGCAGAATCTGGTCCTGAATTTTATGGAGAAGTATTGACAGATGCATCCGTCCCAATCTTTGAACTACAATCACATGATGGTTCTATGTTCAATAGTAGTGCTTTGGAAGGAAAAGTTGTAATTTTTGTTTTCGTTTATACTCGGTGCCCCGATATTTGTCCGGTTACTAGTCAAAATGTAGCATATGTGTACGAGAACCTTGGGGATAGAAAAGACCAGGTCGAAGTCGTATCTCTCACTGTTGATCCATGGGCTGATGATTCTACCACTCTCAATCAATATGTTATTGATCAGAATTTATCCTGGCCTCATCTAACAGGTCCTGTAGAACAAATGGAACCAGTTTGGTCAGCATTTGGTGTTGGTTTGACAACATATTCGGATGATGCTGATGGTGATGGAGTTGTTGATGGATTTGACACATGTCCTGATACTCCAAAAGATGAACCACTCGACCATCATGGTTGTGGAATAGATTCTCAAGGAGGAGAACAAGAGAATTCTACCGCCGGTTCAAGCACTTCTGGTCGACATGCTCTCCCTGGATACTGGGTTGATCATATGACTGGCACAATTCTGATTGATCGAAATATGCAACAAAGAGTGTTCTGGGGAGATATTGATTGGAATCCAGATTTCGTAATTGATGACATAGATGTTCTACTTGCAGAATGACGTTACGGCAATAAATTAATATGTCTTGGATATTAGTAAAGCCTGTGAAGAAGATACTATCTGTTCTTGTTATCATTTCATTTTTGATGGTGGGATGTACCGCAGAAGAAGATCTAACAATAAAATTTAATGGCACAGAATATCGAAACCCAGAA
>DAPV01000075.1 GCA_002502625.1 Euryarchaeota archaeon UBA125 | reverse complement strand
CCTTTGAGCATTCCACTAGTGGTTACAATAACATCTGCAGACAGTGCCTTCTTACGATCTGATTTGCTTCCAACCTTGCGAACCCATGACCATATTTTTTCCCATTCATGTGCATTATGGATAAATTCTGGGTGGTTCATCCAGTGACGAGTGACTCGTTTACCCATTCCATCATAATGTACATTGAGATGTGGGGCATGTTTGTGAAGAAGTCGAAGAATATCTTGACCGCGTCCTGATGCAAATGCTGGGATTATAGTTAGTCCACCTCTACTGACAATTTCTTTTACCTTGTTAACAAATCTCAATTCCTCTTCCAAACGATCGGGATGTTCTCTTCCTCCATATGTACCTTCTAAGACTAGAATATCAGTTTCTATTGGTTTTGCCCCACTTACATTTGGTGTATCTCTTGTATCTATATCGCCAGACCATAGTATACTCTTAGTCGGTGTTTCGATGTGAATCATTGCAGCCCCAGGAACATGTCCAGCTTGGAGTAATTTCCAATTCCAACTTCCGATAGTCTGCTTTACTCCGAAAGAATGTGTTTCCCAAGCCATATCAGAATCTTCAATATCTCTTCTATCCCAAGGTAATGGATAGCCTTCTATTTTCGAAATTTTATATGTATCTTGCCACATCATATCTGCTAATGCAGCAGTAAGATGTGTGGCATGTAATGGGCAATTATGACTTGCTGTAATCCATGGAACCATTCCAATATGATCTAAGTGAGCGTGGGTGATAATAGCCGCATCAATTGATGGGCTTTCTTGTGGATATGTGGGTGGATCTCCTGGAGATAAGCCATAATCAATTAAGATGCGGGTTTTGGTATTATCTTCAATAACACAAGCTACGTTACCAACTTCTTGAGCACCACCAAGAAAATGAAATCGAATTCCACTTTCTATTTCTTCAGAAGAATATGAGGTTGTGCGTCCTGGAGTATAGAATACCATCAAACTTAGTTAATCATTGAGAGTACTTGAAACAAGTCATCAATCCAGAGAGAGACCCCTTTGATTCCAGTGGAAATAAAATATTTCAATAAGATCCAATTAAAATTGTAAATTGATAGAGTCAATAATAATAAGTCTTAGATGTTATAGTAATATTGTATATTGATTTTTACAATAATAATTTGTATTGATTTTTATAGAGCCTAAAGAAAATTTTCTCCACTAGAAATTAGGGGGATTGGGAATTTCTCATTAATTTGTTTATTTTTTAGATTTTAACCATCAACTTGATTCCGTATCATTTCCTCGATCAATCATGGGAAGGATGGACAACCATATTTTCCAGGTCGACGAAGAACGTTGTTTTGGGTGTGCTGCATGTATTGCTTTATGCCCTGTAAACGCCCTTTTCCTTGATGACAAATTAGCTGTAGTAGAAGAGTTAGAATGCACACATTGTGAACATTGCATTCCTTTATGTCCGGTACACGCTTTATCAATTGTTGAAATGGTGACTCCATGATTTTTGATCATGTATTTCCCACTTCAGATATTATTTCTTTAATTTCTGCTAGATTAATTCAAACCACTACTAACGATTCCATTTTATTGTTACATCCTTCTGCGGAGATTGGAATGCCCACCAATTCTTGTGGTATCTTTTCATCTGTTAATATTCTTAACGAATTACAATTAGAACCACTACCTAATTCGTTGAATATATCATCATCATCATTACGCTCTGAATGGTTCGAGAAACATTTGGCTATTGTTTTGGCTAATAATGGAGCTAAAATTTCTACTCGTGCAACCTTTAAACAAATTTCTTCTAACACCGGAGAAATTAGAGGATCTACACCATTGATGGGCGAAATATCATTCAACATTTTACATAATATTAGTTTACCAGAATCTAACTCTCATAAATGGTATTGTTATATCCATTCAGACAAACCACCACCAGAAATATCCTTTTTTTCACAAAGAGATGACACATCATTTGAATCATGGTCGATAAAACCAATTACAATTCCAAATGTTTTTGAGAATAAAATAGGAACAGGAACAACCCAATCTCCAAATACGATTGATATTAATTTGGAGATAGCTAAAAATTACTTAGACAGTCGTTTAGGGCCCAATTAATCCATCATCTCCATATGCTTCTTTTCATTGGGAGTAACATGGTCCTTGATGACAACATATCTGTTTTAGAACACCTTAGGTCCTCATCACACCCAGGCCATATATTGGTAATTGATCCAGACGATCAGACACCTGAGATGGCAGCTAAGAGATCTATTGCCTGCGTTTTAGCAGGCACACGTTGTATTTTTGTTGGGGGCTCCACCGCTATTGATGGCACCCCTGTTCATGACACAGTAGTTGCAATACAAGAATCATTAGAATTATGTAAATGGAATGCTACACAAGATTCTGAAGCATCTGAAGAAGATTGGAACATCCCTGTTTTATTATTTCCAGCCGGAGCGAGAGCCCTTTCTCCTGCTGCTGATGGTATTACATTCATGACTCTCATGAATAGTAGAAATCTTCAGTTTGTAATGGGTGAACAGGTATTGGGTGGAACAATAGTTCAGAAAATGAATATTGAACCAATTCCAATGGGCTACATTGTATTTGCACCTGGAGGTAAAGTTGGAGAAGTTGGAGAAGTAGACTTAATTTTACCCAATCAATATGATAGATGTGTGGGTTATGTTGCAGCGGCAGAATGTTTTGGCTTCCCACTTATCTATCTTGAAGCAGGTAGTGGCGTATCATCCACAGTTCCTCCAGATATGATTTCGGCTGCAAAGAAAATAGCACCCAATGCTATGATTGTTGTTGGTGGTGGTATGCATAGTGGAGAATTAGCTAAACAATCTGTAGAAGCTGGTGCTGATTGGATTGTTACTGGGAATCTTACAGAAGAATATGATGATGCGGGAGAACTTGAGAAAGTAATGCGTGATTATATTCAAACAATGCGAAGTTAATTATTCATTTTCAGAATCATGAAATCCAATCTTGACATTTGTAGCATCTAATAAAAACAACTCAACATCTAAGTGAAATGGTTCCGAATCAACATATAGACTGGCAATATCAAGACCAAAAAGACCGTCAATTACAGGCGTTAGTTTTGCACTAGACTTGGTCCAAAGACTCACAACCCCCCTCGATTTTTTTCGTTGATGATTCAATAACATCGCTGCGATTTGAATAATTCCTTGTACACCATTAATCAATTCTTGACTTGCATTTCCTTTCAGAGATATCCACAAAGCTTCCCAATCTTCATGTGCATGCCAAAATCTACCTGCATTGAAGTGTTCAATACCAACATCCAACCAATCGGATTGTTGTTGTGTTAACATTTATTTCTCCTATCAATTACGTGATGGAGGCACCCAATCTTTGAACTCAAAATGTGCAGCAAGAGTCCCTGCCCCCGAATCCTCGTATTCAATAACACGATCGACCAACCAAATCAACCACTCCAAATCCTTGTTCGTCGGATCATCACGAATAGGATCTAAATAGAACGAGAACGACTCGTAAGTTTTGAGTAAAACACCAGAGAAGAGGTCGTAAAACACATGAAAATCCATATCACCACGATGAATGAGCACTCCTACACTTTCCCACGTTGTTAGCAATGTCATCACTTTTGGCCAATCATCTCCAAAATGTTCTCGTAAATGCATGTAATTTTTCTCATCATCTCCATACTCAAATTTACTTTTATCGAATTTCATGTTTATGATCGATGTAAGGCCAATAACAAAATCTTCACTTTGAAAATTAGCTGCTAGACTCATTGCAGTTGTACTATCTCTTGAACGCCTTAATTCTCGAATTTGATACCAAGAATATATTGCAGCACCTAGGATAGTTACTAGACCCAAAACCTCAGCCCAAGCAGCAGCTGTTTCCAAATCCATCATCTATCCCAAAGAAAGACGCACTAAAATCTAAATCCTGAATCCCATCACCAAAACAATCTCTTTCTTCTTCATCCATATCTCCACATTCTACTGAATATTTGAGAACAGACAATATAGCTTCTGGATGAAATTGTACTGTTTTTATTTCTCTTGTTGGATGTACACATGCAACAATATCACAGTGCGCTGAAGAAGCAATTACTTCCATTTCACCTGAATCAATGACGTGATCTTGATGTGTAAATAATTGATTTACAACCCTCCCGTCATTGTAATTTACAGACAATATATTTTCTGTTTTTTCTTCTACTCGAATCACTTCTCCACCCAGTACTTTGCATATTATTTGATGCCCAAAACAAATCCCATACAATGGAACTTCACATTCCTTGATTAGTTTCGCAACTCGATCCATCCATGGTTCCCACATTGAGACATTTCGACGACTTCCAGTGATTACTACAATATCATATTCATCAGGCTCATCAATTCGAGTCCCAAATGAATAATCAATCGGATTTTCTATATGTGGTGCCCACAATAAAATTTCATGTTTAGGAAAATGTTTGACAATTTCTTCAACCCCCTTTTTCCCAAAGGCTTCTCGTTCTGCCAACAAATCTACAATCAATAGAATTGGCATATTATCACTATTTTTTCAATAATACATCCCAAATTCAAACACCGTTCCGAGAATTAAAACGAATATAATTCCTATAAAAATCACTGAAATAATTTCTCCAGTAGTCCATTTTTTGATATCATTTTCTTTTCTCCAATTATATGTATTGATATTTGCATAAAACAAAAATCCAAAACCACTCACTAAAGACAAAAATCCCATTAAACAACAGAACGAATCTAATGCTAAGAACATCGGTATCGAACAGCATATCAAAACAAAACCAATTACAAAATGATTATTTCCAGGATCTCCGCTTGTTTTTTCCTCTATTTGTATTGGAATTTTTGGATTTTCGGTCAAAATTATTGGTTTTGGCCCCTCTTCCATATTTATGTTAAATCACAATTATTTTTCAAATTGTTCCCGAACATAAGTCAACCAAGAAGAATCCTTAATGCTTCTTTATACCAACCCTTTGATACAGCAATAAAGAAGGCAATTACAAAGAAAATAATACAACAAGAATTTAGAAAAATCTCTTCCATTCTCTTACCTTATCATTCATCAATATCTCGTAGAGCAGGTGGAGCACTTCCACCAGGTGAAGGAACATCTCCATCAGGCCCTTCAATCGGCTCCAACCCAGTAGGCAATCCAGCAGCATCTCTTCTTGCTTGTACTTGCTCATGAGCCCGAACCACATTCAATGAATCTCTGAATGCTTTATTGACAACTTCTCTAGTACTTTCTGAACGTTTCAAAGCCCCCATTTCTCCTACCAATCGGTCATGACTTTCTTCTAAAACCTTCAATTCTGCAGTACGATCTGACAGACCCGCTTCAATATCTTGCATAGTTAATTGAAGTTGGGCAATTCTTTCATCTCTATCAAATACTTCTCGGTGCAGCCTCCTCTCTCTTCTTCTAAGAGCCTCATATTCTCTATTTCTATCTACCAAACGTCTCTTCAATTCTTCAATTTGCTCGGTGAGATATTCATGCTCAGCAGATACGCTACGAGGGCCAGACATCACTCTCTGTAACTGCTCTTCCAATTCACGAATACGATCATCCCTAATCTCTAAATGATTTCTAACTTGTTCAACAAGATCTCTTAATCGATCCCTTTCTTCCATCACAGAATCTTTCTCTATTTTTTCATTTTCAAGCTCTTTGTGAGCCCCTTCTAATTCCTGATTTAACGTTCTAACTTCTTCAGCAGTTACAGATGTCAACCCCGCTTCAGCCGCTTTTTCTAATGCCTCAACTAATGTGGAAACCTTTGCCTCCATTTCAACCAAAAGTGCAGTTTTTTCATCCAATTCAGCAGACATCGTAGAATTATCCCTTTCAAGAGAATCTACTTTCATCGCACCACTACTAACAGAAATCTCTTCAATTTCAGCACGTCCATCTTCCACTAATCTTTCTAAATGAATAATTTGGGCTTCTCTATCTCTCAAATCTTCCTCAAGACGAATTAATCGGGCACGGTCAGGGGAACCAATATCCTCTCTTTCTTTCAGATCTAATTCTAAAACGCGGTTTTGTTGTCGTAACCCAGCAATCTCTTCGTTGATGATTGAAAGGTCCTCCCAAGCACTCAAAACTTCTTGGATTAATTGGTCCGGAGCATAGCTATTCAACATACTAGCCAATGCTTCTCTATCGGCTCCACCAGGCATAGGGGCATCTTGGGTAGTCATGTCAACAACTATCATCGTTGAAACCGCATTCTTGAACCTTCGGTGTATGTTGGCCCCTTTGAGGCCTAATTTGAACATCTAAGGGAAAAGCCATCATTCGATTGCTGTGTACATATCATCTGGCATTGCTGATGCTAGTTTTAGTGCACCATCTGCAACTCTAACCACAGGATCTTCTGCGCACCATACTGTTACATCACCAATATCTGCTAATTGTTGTGCAACACGATCCGCTAATCCTTCAATTAAAGATCCACCGCCAGCGAGAATAATATTATTTCTTAGAGCAGCCTGGTATTCAGGATCAGCACCCGCAACAATCTTCTTCAATCCCTCAACAATATGTGGAACTAAATCATTACAAGCGATACGAATCAAATCTCCAATATCGACATGCTGCTTCTTACCTTCAACAGACAAGTCTACCATAAACTCGTTTCCAGAATCACCGACATGAGATCCCTCTTCCTTCCATCTTCGAACCATTGACTGTGTTAATTGAGCACCAGCATATTTCTTCTGGATAAGTTCCATTAATCGATGGTCGAGCCAATCCCCAGCTTCTTCAATAGTTAATTGATCATCATCTGTAGGAAATGTTCCGTAAATGCGAGCAATATCTGTAGTACCTGCTCCGATATCAACAACAATACTTCCTGCTATTTGATCCAGTCCAAATGCAACTGCAAACGGCTCAGATACAACCATGATTCCATTTACAAGACCTCTTAGAATAGAAACTAAGTTTGTCTTATCTGTGAAACTAATGTGAGATGGGCTGCAAATCACTCCGAGAACTTCATCGAATTCTTCAGGGTCACAATTCTCAATTAAATGAGTTACGAAAGCCTTAGCAGCACTGAGATTATCTTCATCATCTTGTGCAACACCATGTTCCAATGGACGGAATAGATTACAAGCAAGTCGATGCTTGATAGCCTCCCCACCAAATACAACATCTCTTCCTAAGAAATTGCGTGCTACAGGGTCTTTAGGACGTCCCACAACAGTCTCTATTGTCGTTTGTACGCCCTCTGAGGACATTACAGTCGATTGGTATGTGCCTAGGTCTATTCCGATATACAGTCTTTCGCTCATTTGAATCATCTCCGGTTTAACATTTGAAACGCACTCAGTCAATGGGTATGAATGTTCCACTCTCCAAATATTTCTAAAATAGAAATTATTTTTCTAAATTATTCTCAGAAATTGACATCTGCTCATCGATTTCCCTTTTTCTTTTCTTTTTGTCGAATGAATTCGATGCGACTGCTATACTAATAACTAAAATCAAAATCAGAACTAAGCAAGCACCACCATAATTCCAAAATAACTTACTATCCCAAGACGAAGCCTTTGCATTATCATTCGTTTTATCATATACCTCATTTTTATCCCCTTCCCATTCACCCTTTTCGAATACAGGAGTGGAATCATCGACAACTACAGGGTCAGACAATCCATCATTATCTTCTATTGTGTTTTGACAACATAAATCATCACTATCCAACCCAGGATCAATTCTAATTCCCATTACACCACTTACAGCCAGAGCAAAACCAACTTCATCCCCATCATTTCCAAGCATGTCTGTGTAATTTCCTATTCCAACATTTTTTGCAGAAACTTCTACAGAGACCCAATCAACACCATTTAATTCATTGACACCAATTTTCAAACCCTCTGTTCCTTCAATACTATCATTTGTTTCATATTGTGTCCCATTCGGTAAGGTTACAACTAGATTCAAATCATCTGAAAACTGTCCAAATGGGCGCTGATTGAATGAAAGAAACACCCCCAAATCTGTATTATTTTTTAGTGTTAAATTCCACCCCACACTTTCACCATTTTTTAGAAATGGACCCCTCGCATCACTTCCATTCCACATTTTCTTCTCTATTGATTCGTAGGGTTTAGAACCATTAATATCTAACCAATCCCTCACTATTTCCAATCTTTGGATTTCATTCATTTGATATGAATCATAAATCCAAACATCACCTTGAGCTATATTGTTCAGACTTGGTCTACCCCATCCTTGTATTGAATTAGGAGCAGCACCAACATATTCGCCCCCTTGTTCGCCCCCCTCTAGTGATTGTGCAGACATGGCCAACAACACTCTCAATTGTGGTCCGGAAGGAGTAAAATTCCCATTTTGAATGAAATAACCCTCTTGCACCATCTGTTGAATTACAGCAGTTACGCCCGCCCCCAATGCAGTTGAACTACTTGTTCCAGTACTACTTCTCATATCACTATTGAATGAAGATAAATTTCCATCAGCAGCAGCAGACACAATCCCAACTGCTGGGGTAACAATGAAATTACCACGCAATCCTTCTTCTGTTGGTCCATGAGAAGAACCTGTATAGAGATCAGTCCCATTATCTTTCATCGTACCTCCTACTGAAACTATGTTCCTTGCATTAGCCGGTTCGTACAACTTGCTTGGATTATTTCCTGGAGCAATAAATGCCAGAGACCAAGGCACTTCACGATGCCATGCATCAAGAAGAAAACTCCGAGAAGTATACGCTTCAGTAACATCACCCCAACTATACGAATGAATAACTGCTCCATACGCCAAGTCTTCAGCAAGCAACCAATCTATTTCCGGTTCACTCCACCCTGATTCATTTACAACATCTTGGAAAATTAATTGGGAACTACTTGCAACACCCCGACCTTCTATTCCATCAAATAAATCACAAATCACTGCCCCAGCTAAATGTGTCCCATGTCTAAAGTCTTCATGCTCTGGATGATCACCATCATCAATTGAAGTATTTACTCTGATAACCTTGCGGTGTTTAATTCCTATTTCACCAATTGCAGTTTGATTTTCTCGAAAACACTCATGATCTAACTCAATTCCAGAGTCAGCCATTCCAACAATAACACCACTTCCATTGAAGTTATCAGAATCATAAGAAGAATCATTACTTAATTCAAGCATAATATCAGCAGCAATATTGCTCCTACTTTCAGTTTTTAATATAGGTTCGACCCACCAAATTCCAGGTATTGAATCAAAAACCCTAGGCTCGATCCCAAAAATTTCGAAAGTGGTTGGATAAGCACTCGAATGACCTGCTAGATTCAGATTTTGAAAATCAAATAAACCCAAAACATTCCACTGTGCATTAGATGGTAACCTAGGCTCTAGAATAACACGATATCCATCTGCAATTGGACCACGTAGAACCATTTCTTCTTTCAATTGAAAATCACCAAAAGACCCCCAAACAATCACTTCAGTTTCAGAAATTTGCCTCAATGGCTCTAGTCCTTGGTTACGTAAATCCCTCCAATCTTCACTTGTCCACCCATCAGCATCTACAACAACCCATTCACTTTCAGTTAATGGAAAGTCAGGAATTGGCCATGCACTAGATAATGGTGCAATGAAAAGCACCACTAAAAATAGAGCAGCGCGGCGCATATCTATTCCAAACCACCATCTATCATCAACCATCCTATTGACCGTCGGTGTTTTATTTGGGTCACTGGTCGCGTGTCTGATGAAGGCCTTTCGATTAACTGGAAATTACCCCGTTCGAAAGAACACCCAAGACTTCTGTATCGATCTTATTGCTACAGATGATGTAGACGCAAGACATCGATTATACTCAGCTATTGGAAGTCGTCACCGTGTTCAACGTAGACGAATTAATATTGAGAATATCTCTGAAATAGATCCCACATCATCTAATGCAGCAGTAGTTATTGCCCACTTTCGGGATACACATGATTTTTCTTCAAGAAATGAAGAAGAATAAATCATTCACCAGTCCACTTAGAAATTAATACTGGAACTAACTCTCCTGCAAGTCCTTGATAAAATTCATCAAACAAAGCAACATTTTCTGGTGGGTCTAGGTTTATTCCTATGCAATGAGAGCCCACATCTTTAGCGACAGACAGTAATCCTGCAGCCGGATATACATGTCCACTTGTTCCGATAGCAATGAACACATCACACTCCCCCACAGCATGATAAATCTCATCCATCCTAAAGGGCATTTCATGGAACCAAACAATATGTGGCCGCAATTTCTTGTTTGAACATTGAGTACATTCTACATATCGATCTTGTAGATGTTCTTCGTTCATTGCATCGATAATTTGTCCACAAGTTTCACAACGTAATTTACGTAACTCTCCATGTATATGGATCAATTTTTCTGAACCGGCCCTTGAATGTAAATCATCAACATTTTGTGTAATCAATAAGAACTCGTCTAAGTAATTCTCCAACGAAACTAATGCGTTATGCGCAGAGTTTGGGACAACATTAAGCAACTGTCTACGCCGCTCTTGGTAAAATCCCCAAACTAACTTAGGATCACGCTCCCAAGCAAAAGGAGTCGCAACATCTTCAATTCTATGGTTCTCCCAAACCCCATCATTTGCCCTGAATGTTCTAATCCCCGATTCAGCGCTAATTCCTGCCCCTGTTAACACAACAACTCTCGTATCTGATTGAAACATCATCGTTTCCCATCCACAATTTTCCTAATTGTAGCTAAAGTTTCAGGAGTTTTAATCCCCAACATTTCTTGCTCATTTGCGATAGGCACCCCTTCAACTTTCAAACCCATTTTGAGACATCCCCGTACCATTTCATTTGGATATCCCAATTCACCAGAAATCGTATCATATCTTTCCATCTTTTCTGAGTATAATTTTTGATGTAATTTAACCAATATATCTTGAAGCGCCACTCTCGATGCCCAGTATGAACCAACATTAGTCTCTCCTCTAGAAGGCATATTAGCACCATCCAAATGAGTTTCTAAAGATCCCAAAACATTACCAAATTCATCTCTAATTAGTGGGGCGTAAGGATAGTCCATCACTACAGTTGCAAGGGTAAAATCAGATTTTATCTCTCTATGGATCTTCAAACATTCCTGTACAGTTTCATTTCTAATCAAAGGTTGAGTACCAAATGAAACATAGATATCCTCAATATTTTCATTGAGATATTTCAATGATTCATACACTGCATTACCCGTTCCCAATGCGAGATATTGTGTAATTATTTGACAATCAATGTCTTTCATTGCAATTTTATATTCTTCTTCTCTACCATTTGGTACAACAATAAGAATTTGAGAAAACGAAAAATCCTCTTGTAATTTCTTTGCTACGAATTTTGTTGCCGGCATCCCTCCTATTTCTAAAAGAGGCTTGTGCGTTGTTTCACCCCCCTCAATCATACGAGTTCCTTTCCCCCCACAAAGCAAGATGGCTGCAATTCCCATGCTAATGGGATAACCACTGGGCTAATTTTGTTTACTAATAACTTCAGACGTATGATATGGACGTGGGACAACTTGTCTGGGCGGCTACCATGGCCTTTTGGGTCCTGTTAGTAATTTATGGAACACGATGGACCTACAATTATTGGACATCTCAAGGAATGGAAGAGATGGTAGCAGTATATTACAATCGAAAAATAGTCCATATGTTGGCAGCTGGTGTTGTTCTTTTGATTATACCATTTGTATTTACAGATCCGGTCCTACCATTAATCGGGGGCTTCACTCTTGGAGGATTTACAGCATTCATGCATCAATCAGGGCGTAGAATGTATTGGATGCAGAATCCTGAGAACATGAATGATTCCTCATTTGCTTTCATGCTTGGACTATCTGTTTACCTATTATGGGTACTTTTTGACGATCCATGGTTAGCAGTACTCCCTTCTCTTTTCATGGCATTTGGTGATGGAGTTACAGGAATTGTTCGAAATAAAATGTTCTCTAAAAGAACAAAAAGTGCTTGGGGTAATGTTGCCATGGCAGTAGTCTGCCTTCCAATGGGCTGGTTCATTGGAATGGAATCAATTACATCTATCCCAATATGGGGTCTTTTGAGTGGCGCTCTTGCCTCATTCGTAGAACGATATGAATTCGGACCGATAGATGACAATGTATTGATTGCAACCGCATCAACTATTTTGTTGATTATTGGTGCGACTTTCGGCCCAATAATCGCTTTATCATAGTTTGATTAAATTAAACGACGGATTGATGCGTAAGCATATGTTCGGAAGTTCATGGTTGACCGAGAAGAGTTGCAACGCTTGGCTCGAATGGTAGATCTTAATCGGCAGAAAATGGAACGTATTGAGCAACAACTCTCCAAATTAGAAGCAATTCACCAAGAACAAAGTCATGTCGTAAGAGCAGTACGGGCAATTCCAAAAGAGGGGGCCGAGAACATCTTAGTCCCATTAGGTAGTGGAGTTCAATTGGTTGTTGATGTTCAATCAGATGCTGGAGCTGTTGTTGATATTGGAACTGCAATACAAGCTGAAATGACTCGTCATGAAGCTGCTGATTTAATTGAAAAACGACAAAATGAGATTTCAGAATTAATTGACTCCCTAAAACAAGAATTCGATTCTTCTGAAGACACAGTCCGCTCTTTAGCAGCTACATTCAATGAAGGCGTTGCAGTTCTTGAAAATGAAACACCATCCCCAGAAGAAATACCTACACCTGTAGAGCAGCCAGAGCCAACTACTGAAGACAAACCTCGTAACCGTAGACGCAGAGGTATCGGTGGAGAACTCACCTTAGATGATTGAGTGATTACATGGGTCTTTTCGATATATTCCGTTCCAAAGTAAAAGACTTGGGAGATTCACTCGATGAGAATGAATTAACTGCAGAAGAGGGGACTGAAGAGGCACAGAAAGCACTTGAATCAAAAATCAACCCCCAATCAAAAGAAATCACTGAAGACGAATGGGACAACATCGAAGAAATTACCCCCACTTTAGAATCTGTTGAGGATGAATGGGATGATTTTGACGACGAAGACAACATCTCTCCCTTCGAAGACAATACACCAAAGAAATCTATCCAACCAAGTAGAAAGCAACCTACAGAGACTCGTCCAGTAGGTAGTAGAGTGGACTTACACATTTTACGTTCAACAACAGGCCGTCAATTAGTTTCGATTGAAAGCACTCCACGCGGCTCAATAGGTAGTAGTAGTATAGATTTGGAAAGTGGTGCTAAATTAGAGATAGATCTTGGAGGAGGTGTCGTAGAAACGGGCGGTAGGATAATCAAAGATTCAACAGCACTAGATACAATGTTAGAAGAAATGGAAATGATTCTACTAGAAGCAGATATGGGAATCGATGCTATCGAATTTGTCTTGAGTTTATTGAAGGTTGAATTAGTCGGCAGCCGTTTACGCAAGGGAGCAGATTTAGCCAAAGTCCTTGAAGCAAGTTTGAAACGAGCTTTACGTTCTTTATTACATTCTGGTTATTGGGATTTAGATGAAACAATTCGTAAATTATCATCAGAAGATGATGGGCCAGTCATCTTGATGGTGGTAGGTGTAAATGGTGTCGGAAAGACCACGAGTGTAGCTAAAATGGCACATAGGTTTACGCAACAAGGCCATGAAGTAGTTTTAGCAGCTGCAGATACATTTCGTGCTGGAGCGATTGATCAATTACAAACCCATGCAGATAGATTGGGAGTTCGTTGTGTTAGTAGTCAAAGAGGAGGAGATCCAGCAGCCATTGCACGAGACGCCATTGAGTCAGCACGTGCTAAAAATGCCGATGTTGTAATCGTAGATACCGCAGGTAGAATGCAGAATAAACGCAATCTAATGGAAGAATTACGTAAAGTTCACCGTATCGCCCAACCACATCTTGTTTTATTCGTTGCAGATGCATTGGCAGGTAACGATGCAATAGAACAAGCAACAGTTTTCCAAGAGATGCTGGATTTTGATGGCTTTTTCCTTTGTAAATTGGATACTGCAAAAGGTGGTGCCGCACTTTCTATTGCTCATGTTACTGGTAGGCCAATTGTAATGGTTGGAGTTGGACAAGATTATGTCGACCTTCATCCCTTTGATCCAGATTGGTTACTTGAGGAGATGTTTCAATGAATAACCCAACAGATATGTTTTCAGACGAATACTCTGAACGATTGTTTTCCGTTATTCAAATGTTACAGCGTTCGGCACTGATGAATATGGGTGCAATCCCAGATTATGAAGGAATGATACATTTTAATCTCGGAGAAGCCAAAGCAGCCATTGATGCAATAGAGGCAGTACAATCTAAGACATCTGGAAACCTTTCATCAATGGAAGAAACACTACTCAAAGGAACTCTCTCAGAACTTAGAATGATTTTTGTCAAAGCACCCGAACAACAAAAATTAATTGAAGCGGAGATGGCAAGACAAGAAGAATTGAAGAAAACATACACTGACCCCTCATCAGCTCCTACTGAAGTGATTCATAGCGACAATACCCAGGAAGAAGAATGAACCGCGTCCTTCATGTGGGCGAACCGGCCCCTTCACATCATGACGGATGACGCCACCCCATCCACTCTCCTTGTAATTAATGAGAGAAACGCCCACCGTCGTATCAACGATCTACTTAGAAGAAAAGGCCATGAAATAGAAAATGAACCCAACGGAGATCGTGCTGTAGATGCTTATGTTAGAATGAGCAAAACCTCCCCACCAATTGTTTTTCTTTCATTGGATGTGGCAGGTCCATTGAATGGCCATTTAGTTGGTTTAGAAATTCGAGAAGTAGATAAAAATGCTCGATTAGTGTATGTATGTTCTAGAATTAGGAGGAAAACAGCTGAAGATGTCGCATTTAGTGCTGGAGCAGTAGCCATTTTAGAAATGCCATTTACTATGTCAGATTTAGATGAGGCATGGCCCCTGATAATGGGAGATATTCCTGATGCCCCGGGGGTATCAGATTTAGATGAATTATATCCAGACGTTCGCTCAATTGATGGAGATGAAGTAATATCTGTTGAAACACTCCCAGCATTACCTATCCCTGAAGACCTCCCTCCGCCCCCAGAACCCCTAATGCCAATTAATCCAGTCCAATCATCACCCAAAAAGAATAGACGTTTCCTTAAAATATTCATTCTAATTTCTTTGCTCGGGGGCATTGGAGTTGCAGTATATTGTTACCAAGAGGCACTTCTTCAGGCGGTTGAAAACCTTGGATGAAAGTGTATTAATTGTCGGTAGTCTAGCATATGATTCTGTCAGTTCACCTGCAGGTTCAGTAGAAAATGAACTTGGTGGGTCAGCCACATATGGTGGGTTATCTGCTGCCTTTCATACTAATATCAGTAAATCAGGAATTGTAGGAATCGTTGGAGTAGTTGGAGATGATTTTTCTGGTGAAGACAGAGAATTACTGAAAAACGCAGGATTAGATTTGTCAGGATTAGAAACAGTACACGGAGAAACATTCCGCTGGGCTGGTTCATATCATGGTTCAATGGGGGAAGCAGAAACACACGAAACTCACCTGAATGTATTCGAACATTTTGAACCTAAAGTGCCTGAAAATTGGAAATCACCCACTATTACATTCTGTGCTAATTTACATCCCCTAATTCAAAAAAATGTATTAGATCAATCCCCCCCCTCTCGCCTCTCGATGTTAGATTCAATGAATCTCTGGATTCAAATTGCAAAGGACGACCTCCTTAATGTAATGAAGAAAGTAGATCTCGTAATAATTAACGACGGAGAAGTTCGAATGTTGGCTAATGATGACAATCTTGTTCGCGCAGCTCATCATGTTCGTTCAATGATTGACTCCACATATTTGATAGTGAAAAGAGGAGAGCATGGAGTACTTGCACTTCACCCAGATGGAATTATTTCTATGCCTGCATATCCTGTCTCCGGGGTTGTAGACCCAACCGGTTGTGGTGATACATTTGCGGGTTCAATTGCCAGTTACCTTGCTAAAGGATCGGGATCTATTGATTTAGATGAATTACGTTCTTCACTTGAAGTAGCAACAGTAACCGCATCATTTACCTTGGAATCTTTTGGTACAAATTCATTAGCAAATTTGGAAGAATCGAAATTTAATGAGAGATTAATTCATTTCAGATCAATTATTCATGGTTAGTTATGCTGGATAATTTAGCAGAGCATAGGTATCAATTCCTGAATTTTCTGACCCATTTAGCCCATCTAATTCAATCAAAAAGACACCCCCTAAAACAGGTGCACCGATTCTTTGACAAAGTTGAACCGAAGCAGCAACAGTACCCCCAGTTGCAAGCAAATCATCGACAATAACAACTCGATCATCTTCAGACAATGCATCTTTGTGTATTTCCAAAACATTTTCACCATATTCCAAACTATATTCTATACGTTCAATTTCATGTGGAAGTTTACCTGGTTTTCTCACTGGAATAAACCCTATACCCATCTGTAAGGCGACCATTGAACCAAAGATGAAACCTCGACTCTCAGGCCCTACAATATGGGTTGGCTCCCACCCTAATCCCTCTATATCTCGCACCATTCGATCTACAACATCTACCAATAATTTACCATCTGCTAAGACCGGCGTAATATCTCTGAACATTATCCCCTGAATAGGAAAATCAGGAACACTTCGCACACTTTTTTGTAATTGTTGTATGAATTCATCATCCATGCTAATCGCTCTACCTATGGGCCAAATTATACTATTCTTCTAATCAGAAGAGTCCAAAGATCCACTGGAATGTGTTTCCATCACCAGGGCCGATGTAATACATTAGTAGGAATGCAGCTAATCCATACATGACCTTACTGACTTCATCGAACTTCTGCATTCCAATCTTGATAAGCACATAGGAAAGAACACCCCAAGCGATTCCAATTGCGATAGAGTAAGTGAAAGGCATCATTACTATTGTTAGGAATGCTGGTAGCGCCATTTCTTTGTTTGCCCAATCGATATCAGCGGCTTGGCGCATCATCATTGCCCCAATAGCAACTAATGCACAAGCAGCAGCATACTGAGGAATTGCCTTGAATAAGCCTGCTAGGAATAGACCAGACAGCATTAGAATACCGACAGTTACAGCAGTGAGCCCAGTCTTACCACCTTCTTCAATACCAGCAGCGGACTCAATGTATGTGGTTGTTGTACTGGTTCCAACAGCAGCGCCAACAATTGTAGCAGCAGCGTCAGCCATGAATGCTTCATCTGC
Organism: Euryarchaeota archaeon UBA125; assembly: GCA_002502625.1. Lineage (GTDB taxonomy): Archaea > Thermoplasmatota > Poseidoniia > Poseidoniales > Thalassarchaeaceae > MGIIb-N2. Next base: position 6,541 of record DAPV01000075.1, on the reverse strand, counting down.
ACCTTCAAGAGTATCTGACTCTTCATCTACATATCCAGCTTGGCGACCAACAGAGTATAGAGTGCCAGCAGTATCGAAGATGTCAACGAATAGGAACGCAATCATTACCAAGACAAAGGTTTCAAGATTATCTCCAATATCTCCCAGAGCACCAGCAAATGCACCCATACTCTCAGTTGGCATTCCAACAAATCCGAAGATATCACCCAATGCAGGAGCAGATGCATAGATACAACTTGGGTCAACATAACCACCATTTCCATCAGGGATACAAACCCATCCATCAGTACCCAGTCCAGCACCATTGTCTAACCACGGGTCGTATGCATTGGTTATCCATCCAAGTATAGAAGCGCCGAGAACACCATAGATTATCGCTCCCTTTATTCCACGAGCCATCATTATGGCAATTGCAAGAAGAGCCATCATTGCAATTAATGCACCATGCATGTGCCCATCAGTGTACCAGAAACTACCAGTTGGACCAATAGATACCAAGGTAGCAGGATGGTCGATTACCCAACCCATTTCTCTTAGTCCAATGATCGCAAGGAACATTCCAATACCTGCACCTGTTGCAATCTTCAAATCTTTTGGAATTGAATCTAACAAAGCACTTCTCCATCCTACTTGAGGCAGTGAAATGATGAGGAAAATTATACCCTCAACAAACACAGCAGCTAGTGCTAGTTGCCATGTTGCGCCCATAGTGAATACTACACCAAAGACGAAGAAGGCATTCAACCCCATCCCTGGCGCTAGTGCAAAGGGCATATTTGCCCAAAGTCCCATGACCATACATCCCACGAATGCAGCTATTGCAGTTGCAAATAATGCATCATCGAATGGAATTCCAGCCAGCGAAAGCATGGCGGGGTTAACCACCAAAATATATGCCATCGTTAGGAAAGTTGCCACTCCCGCTCTAATTTCAGTCTCTAACGAACTACCTTTTTCTGTGTAGCCGAAATACTTGTCTAATGCTTCAATTTCCATAATTGAGTCTCCTCTTAATTATAACTATTATAAAAATCGGGGCTTAAAGATTGGTAATAAAATGCCCTTTTTTTGGCAAAAAACGTATTTTTTGATAAAAATCGGTGTTGAAAAACACACTTAGTTATTTTTGGTAAATCACAGTAAAAACATTCAGTCTTGCCCATCATTTTCCATTACATCTGAAGCAATATATGGGGTGTAGGGCAGTATTTGACTTCCAACAGGAGCATGATTGAGAACCTCGGTTTGTATTCCTGCTTTACTTAACAACTCAATATTACCTTCATCTAACATTCGATCTAAGGTAATCATCCTTCCTCGTAACCACAGTAAACTAAGGAAAAAAAACCCAATAAAAATTATTGCAAAAGCCCACCCAATTAGTTGTGCTGAGTTCATATTACACCTATCTTTCGAGTAATGCATCCCATGAAACACGAGCATACTCTTTTGCCGCATCAATAGGATTGTTACTTTTATGAATCCCAGAACCAACTATCAAACAATCAGCTCCAGCCAATACAGCCTCTCTAGGATGTCCATATTGTTGTCCTGCAACACCTTCTCCTGTATTCAGGTTGATTCCAGGAGTCCAGATCATTTTTCCTTCACCTACCAATTCTCTCAACGATTTGACATCATCAGGGTTTGAACCATTTCCAATGAAACCCATAACCCCATCCATTTCTCTACCCTGTTTCACTACTTCTTTTGTATAATTTGGAAGCAAAAGATTCCCCCTACTAGACATTTGAGCTAAGAGGAGAATTCCACCTTCTCTCCCAACATCATTCCATCCATTGAGTAAACCACCCACAATATCAGGGCCAGAAATCAAATGTGCAGTTACAATATCTGCCCATGAACGAATATCAACTACACCACCCATTTGCTGCCGACTAACACGACCAATATCAGCAAATTTACGATCTTCCCAAATTAACACATCTAATTCCTTAGCCAAGTCACAGACATCCACCCACCTTTCAGGCGTCCAATCTTCTACTATGTCCACATGAAGTTTTAGACATGCAATATATGGACCAATAGATTCAACAGTTTTTCGTACAGCATCAACGGTCTGCAAGTCAGCAGCAAAACAGATCAGGGTCTGCTTTTCAGCAGCAGTCTGCATATATCTCCTTGAAAAATTATCATTGACAGCATTCCACCTCTGACCCCACTCATCTTCAACCATCTTGTATCCCCCTTACTCTCATCCCCAATCTTCTATTAATGTGATTAATCATTATGTTGAACAACCACCTGAATATAGAATACCATCAGGGCAAATCACATTCACCCAAACATTTTCACCAAAGAAAGTATAACCTATCCAAGCATCACTTAAGTCAGTATAATAAAAAGAAACTCCAGTGGCATTTGTACCATACATACTAGCTCCTGAAAGGTCAGTATGTGATAGTGATGAATTGTGTATATTAGTTCCAAATAATTGTGCGCCAATCAAATCTGTACCAACAAATTGCCCCTCAATAAAATATGAATTAGAAAGATCGGCCCCCGTTAAATCAGCATATAGGAAACTAGCCTGGTTTGCATATGATTGCCGAATCAGAACACCCTTCATCACCGCATGATTGAAAGATGAATTATTCATGTCTGTTGCTAAAAATGTAGAACCACTGAAATCTGCATAATGAAATGTAGCATTACTCAAATCAGCACCATCTAACTTTGAGTTTCTTAAATCGATTCCACTCAAATCCATACCCGATAAATTCATTCCAGTTAGATTTGCACCTTGGCAATTAGCCCATGGCCCCAATTGACATGTGGAAGAGTTACTTAAATTCGAATTTATAGTATTAATCTGGTTTTGTAATTGAACGAAATTCATGTAATACATCTGGATTACATTATCTACCGCATCTAATTCTTCTTCCATACTAGAAATATTACTCTGTAATTGAGCATTTAATGCACTGACATTTGCCAACTCAAACTCTAACTGGGCAATATACACCGCATCTACATCTTCACCATCATCACCTCGAGGCCCCTTTTCACCCATGGGCCCCTCTAGACCAGGCACACCATCTACTCCATCTGCACCACTAATATCAATGAATGACCAACCAGATTCCAAACAGACTTCGAAAGATGTAGTTGAGGCAACATAGTATAATCTCCCCAGAGTGTCTGAATTACAATTAGGTAGGTCAGCATCAGATTCAACATAGTATGTATCCCATTCAGATAATTCGACTTCTTGTTCTGGATCTTCTTCTATTCCCTTATCATTCGCTTCTAAACATCCCGCCAATGAGATGCCTAAAAACAACAATCCAATCACCAAAGCCTTCATTCGTGTCATAATCACACATCTTCATCGACGATGCATTATCTTACGCGTTGAATCTGAACGACATATTATATCTTGATGAAAAGAAGATGAACCATGTCGAACGTAGGAAGGTTAGACCGAATCCTTAGAGGTTCAGCAGGGACATCCGTTGCTTTTGTTGAATTATCAGGCATTTTTGGTGCTGCTGAATTAATCATCGAAATTTTTGCATTAGGTCTTGCAATTTTCTTAACTATAACATCGGTAATGGGCTACTGTCCATTTTATCCTCTTCTTAGAGTAAATACTTGCAAAATCGATACATCAATTAATTTAATTGAAAATACGCATTAACTAATTCATGAAGATACACATCAGTTGAATAACGGCGGATTATTGAATAGAGACATGACAGTTGACCGTCAAACCAATCATCGTGATTGGATTCGGGTCAAAGGAGCTAGGACCCACAATCTGAAAGACGTTGATGTAGACATTCCTCGAGATTGTTTTGTCGTTGTATCAGGCGTTTCAGGTTCTGGTAAATCCAGTCTTGCATTTGATACATTATACGCTGAAGGGCAACGCAGATACGTAGAGAGTTTAAGCTCATATGCAAGACAATTCTTAGGCCAAATGAAAAAACCTGATTGTGACAGTATCGATGGGCTTTCACCTGCAATAAGCATCGATCAAAAACAAGGATCTCACAATCCTAGATCTACTGTTGCAACAGTTACTGAGATCATGGACTATCTCCGTTTACTTTGGGCTCGCATAGGCAAACCACACTGTCCTAAATGTGGGATAGAAGTGGCTACACGAACCGTTCAAGAGATAGTTGATGATGTAATGTGGAATTTCGAAGGACATGCAATTTCTGTATGGACCCCTGTAATTAGAGATAGGAAAGGAACCCACGTTGACTTATTTCGGGTGTTGGTTGAACAGGGATACACAAATGGAAAAATCAACGGACGCGAGGCTGAATTTGATAACCCTCCCTCATTAGAAAAAAATCTTCGCCACAATATCGACGTCCGTATAGATCGAATGAGATTATCCCGAACGAACCGTCAAAGATTGACTGAATCAGTTGAATCAGGTTTACGTTTAGGAGCTGGAGCAATTGCCATTGAATCTTTAGAAGAGCCAAAAAAAGACACAGAAATAGAAAGCACACATTCTAGAGAAGTCACAGTTGGTACTATTATTCCATATTCAGAAGAATTTGCATGCCCAACTCATGGTTCGTTTTTACCAGAAATGTCTCCTAGGATATTTTCTTTCAATAATCCTCTAGGTGCATGCCCAACCTGCCAAGGACTCGGGGTGCAACGTAGTTTTAGTATTGATTTATTACTCGACTCCACTCTTTCTGTAGAACAGAATTTCGTTAACCCCTTCCGTCTTTCTATGCATTCAAATTGGTATAGAAGGCATATGGAACAAGTCTGCACACATTATGGAATAGACCCTTCAACCCCTTTTGAGAATCTCGATGATGATGCTCAAGACATCTTGTTGAATGGTACAGGCTCTACTGAAATTAATTTTAGATTTGAATCGGAACGTGGGTCAATTTATCAAAGTAGAAAACCATGGGAAGGAGTCCTTCCTCGTCTTAAGAGACAATTAACTGACACCTCATCAGAACGTACAAGATCAAAATTAGCATCATATATGAACGACGAACCATGTGTTGATTGTAATGGACAAAAATTAAATCGAGCCGTATCAATGGTAACAGTTGGAAATATTACTCTCCCAGAATTATCATCATGTTCTGTATTAGAATCCCTGGCGACGGTTCAACGTTGGCGTTCGGAAACTATCGATCCTGTTTGGTCAGAATTAGAACGCGAATTACCTACAGGGCCAGTACTAGAGGCAGTAACAACTTTGACCGAACGTGATTTGTACATTGGCCGAGAAGTGATTAAAGAAATAGAGAATAGATTACGCTTTTTAGCATTAGTTGGATTAGATTATCTTACATTAGATAGAAGAGCAAGTACACTTTCTGGTGGCGAAAGTCAACGAATACGTCTGGCCAGTCAAATAGGTACTAGACTGACTGGTGTCATGTATGTTCTGGATGAACCAAGTATAGGATTACATCCAAGAGATAATTCAAGATTACTTTCAACCCTCCGAGAATTAACAGATATTGGAAACACCCTTCTTGTTGTCGAACACGATGAAGAGACATTAAGACAGGCTGATTGGATAGTTGATTTAGGACCAGGAGCAGGCAAACAAGGAGGCACAGTAGTTTCCAATGGTACTTTAGAAAAACTACTTTCCAGTGAGGAAAGCTTAACCGGCCAATATCTTTCAGGAAGAATGAATATCCCAATACCCAAAAAACGAACAAAACCCCAAGGAGATTGGTTAACAATCAAGTCTGCAGCCCACAATAATTTACAAGAAATTGATGTAAAAATTCCATTGAAATGTTTCATCTCAATAACAGGCGTATCGGGATCTGGTAAATCATCCCTAGTCACTGGAATTTTAGCGCCCGCATTATTGCGTAAATTACACAATTCAGATTCAACACCTGGCCGTCACGGCTCAATCGAAGGCATTGAAACGATTGACAAAACAATCGTAATCGATCAAAGTCCGATTGGGAGAACCCCCCGCTCTAATGCTGCAACTTACACTGGAGCATTCGATCATATCCGCTCTCTATTCTCCCAAGTACCTCTTTCAAAAGAAAGAGGGTACACACCAGGCACATTTTCTTTCAATGTCCGAGGAGGTAGGTGTGAAGCATGTAAAGGAGCAGGATCAATAAAACTAGAGATGAATTTTCTTCCAGATGTGTGGATTGAATGTGATAATTGTAAAGGCACTCGGTATAATCGAGAAACACAAGAAGTTCTTTGGAAAGGACATAGTATCCATGACGTTCTTGAAATGACAATTGAAGATGCGGCTATATTTTTCGAAAATCAACCCAAAATATTCCGAATTTTACAGACATTAGTGGACGTTGGTTTGGGATATATCCGTCTAGGACAGCCTGCTACAACATTATCAGGCGGCGAAGCTCAACGAGTTAAATTAGCTACAGAATTACATCGTCCTGCCAGAAAACACACATTGTATATTCTTGATGAACCAACAACCGGACTCGCCATGTCTGATGTTCATCAACTCATCAAAGTTCTGACACGCCTCAAGGATAATGGGCATACTGTAGTCGTAATTGAACATAATTTAGAT
>DAPV01000085.1:30350-36053 GCA_002502625.1 Euryarchaeota archaeon UBA125 | reverse complement strand
TGAGAGAAAGTCATTCGTTGGAAATAACGATTGGGATGGCGATGGAATAAACAATTGGTACGATGTTGACGATGATAACGACGGCTTGCCCGATTTCTTAGATATTGATTGGAATTGTGACCTTGATGATGATAATGATCTACATTTGATCAACGGCTCTCGATATAGGGATGATGGGCCCAATGATATCGATGCAGATATCGATGGAGATGGGTTGCTAAACGATGAAGATTGGGACGACGATAACGATGGAATTAACGATTTATACGATCCGGATGATGGAAATTGCGGTGAGCTAGATATCGATAATACTGATGATTTTGCTCAACCTTACTACCCTGTCCAAGATGGAGCTTCAATCACAGGCTCTCTTGATGGTCAAATCTACAATTCGAACATGTCAGATTTCTGGAATATGAGTCATACAACCAATCCATTTACTCTAGCAAATGGATTCGTATTGCCATACAACGGCTATGATTCTACCACAAATCCAGTTACGAATGGTAGAATTCCAGAGTTCTATTGGTATTACATTAGTCGTTGGAGCCCTTGGAATGGAGACAATGCTTGGGATATCGATTCAGATGGAGATTCTCTAATCAACGGACTCGATGTCGATCAGGATGGTGACGGTTTACCCAATGGATGGGATCAAGACGAAGGAAATGACGGAATTCTCGATATTAATGATGTGCGGATGGGTGGCACATTCGACTATGATACATGTGGGTGGAATGCTGTTGGTGGATATGTTTGTGGATATGAATATGCTTTCACATACATGCTTCCATTAGATTCAGGGACAAATTTCCAGTACACAAAGCCATACAGTATTCGTCCTGATAGTACATACACTGATGGCCAATATGATGGTGCAAATAGTAACGGAAATTTCGATTGTTTTGAAGCCAGTTGTTGGCACTTTGAATTCAATGGACAAATCTCAGCAGCCGTAACATTTGACGAGATCAATAATAATCGAGATTTGATGATTACTTGGCGAGGTCTAAGCGCTGGTCTCTTTAATTGGAATGCAGATATTAATGGAAATTTCTTCCCTGACGAATATGCCGATATGTTGAACGATAGCGTAGATCCTGATGATGACTGCGGTGCCCCAAATGCAGGCACTCCTAATCCACAATGTATGTTTAATGATACAGCAGATTTAGATGATGACTTTGATGGAATTTATGATCACTGGGATATGGATGATGATAATGATGGAATTTGGGATTTCTTCGAAATAGATGTAGATGATGATTTGGATGATGACGCCAATACACTTCCTCCTGGTAATTTCTTCATAGGTACAAATTGTTTTGATAATGATGATGATGGAACAGACACAGATCCAGATGAAGACGGATTCTTCCAAGCAGTTTGGGATAAAGGAGTACTAGGTCAAGGATTACTATTCCCAGAATATTATGATGTTGATAATGACAATGATGGAATTGTTGATACAGAAGACCCAGACGATGACAATAACGGTATTCTAGACGTCACTCAAGAGTTGACTTGTTTCGTTGGTGAAGAGCAATTCCCCTGGGACCATGATAACGACGGCACCCCTGATTGGAAAGATACTGATTGGGATATGGACGGAATTTCTAATACGATTGAACGAGGAAATGTAACCCCATGGGTTTCACCTTGGGACCATGATAATGATGGAATACGTGACGACGTCGATCTTGATGACGATTCTGATGGTATGATGGATAAAGATGAGATTTTACTATGGCCTCAAAGATATAACAACGAATCCACAAACCCATGGGATCATGATGACTTCGGAGGAGGCTTGGGAATTGCAAATCCTAGCGACCCCTCAACTGGCCCCGACGTCATAGACAATGACGACGATAATGATTCTCGAATAGATGGTGATTGGGATCATATTGAAGATTCAGATCTCTCTTCTGATTGGGATTCTGATAACGACGGTATTCTTGATGAGGATGACAAAATTCCAACTCGTGTTAACATGAGTATTCCTGAAGTAATGTGGATGGATGGTAAGAAAGCTGCAATATTCTCTGGTTCAGTATCTTGGTTAGATCCATCGCTAAGCCAGTTTGTGCCTGCACCAAATTTACCAGTACAAGTAACAATTGAATGGGCAAATAATGGAACCGTTGCTCTTGAGACGATTGATGTGCTTTCCACCCAGTTTGGTGGGTTTACAGTAGGTCAATTCCTTCTCCCAGAGGACTTGAATGTAGGTCCAAATACGACATACAATGTATATGCTGAGGTCACTGAGATGTTTATCCATGATGGAAGTCAATCTGACCTCTATCCTCTAGAGATTAGAGCAAATACCACATTCGACTATGTTGCTCCAGAATATTTGCGAAGCGGCGAGAATCCGCTTTATCTTGATTTCAAGACTCATTATTCTGCAGATTGGGATCGTGGCATATTCGATAATAGAATCAAGTATGCACCTGTAGCATTCAATGTTAGCGGAGGGCCTTTTGGAAATCGACAAAACCCCTCTTCATTCGATGGAGCAGGTCAAGGATTCCGAGCAGATGAAGGCGGATATGTCTCTCTAACATTCGTGCAATCCTCAGGAGCTCAAGGTGAATGGAAGCAGGTTCGTTATAATGCATCAATGGACAATGGCCCTGGTACAATTCCAGGTGGATATGAAGAAATTATCTGGAATGCCTTCTTGAACGATCATGATGTTCTTGGCACTTACACATATTCGAATACAACCTTACCAAAAGGGAATTACGAATTTGATGGAAGAGTAGATATGAGCTATGCTGGGTCAAATGAGTGGCCTTTCCCATGGTTGGAAGGCGCTGAAACTGATACGTTCATCATCAAATCGATGGAAAGAATGTACATCGGTTCACAAATCATTGTACCATCACATAATCCTGTATTCTTCTGGGATGCTCAACAGTTTACTGGAGCAAGTTTCGGTGCATGGAGACCAATGTTTAGTCAACAGGGATTAATCAATGCAGGTTTTGATACTGATTCATCCGGAGCAATTGAGCAGAGTGAATTTGATGTTGTTGCCAGCGGTAGACAATACGCTGTTCTTTGGAACGATAACTTGGCAGACTTGCCTCTTGGAGATGCAAATGAAGGAATTGATTCACCATTGCGAGATTATGTTAGTACCAATACTACTCATTGGTTCATTGCAATGTTGAATGGTGCAGATTCCAATGCTCCTCCATGTGGTCCAGTAGACCCTCTAGACCCAGAGAGCCCAATACGATGTGAAATAGTTCCAGAGATGAACACTGGTGAACGATTCGAAACAATTGGAGATGTCAAGAATCGAACACTATCACCTTGGACAGAAGCAAGTATGGTTCTCCAAGTCGACTTAGATCAGGATGGTGTATTTGCTGGAACTCGAGAGAATACTAACGCAAAAGTGCCACAACTAGCAGGCGGTTTAGCAATGGTCAATTTCTCTTGGGATTGGTATGAAACCTATGAGGCACTGACTTATGGAGTCAGAATGAACTTCGTTGATTCTAACTTCTTTTTCACAGGAAATCAGACATTTACCCTTTCACCTACTGGTGCTTATGTTAATGTCAGCGTTGTGGGAACAACAGACTTCCAATTGAATTCAGTTCCAACTCTATATAGAGGAATGAATACAACTCTGGAAGCTAAATTGATTGATAATGCGAATCAAGCAGTCCCATTCCAACCAGTAAATTGGACTTGGTCAGCAAATGGTACCTCGGGATTAGCTCAAACGAATCAACAAGGAATTTTCAAGATTGATTTGAATATTAGTAAATCCCATGATCTTGGAAATTTCACTATGTCTTTCGGATTCCCCGGTACAAGTCGTTTGAAGAGTTCTTCAGTCTCTCAGAACCTATGGGTTGTCAGTCGAACATTCATCAATATTGAATCTACAACTAGTGGTGAAAGGTCAAGTGGTGATGTATGGTCAGTTTCTGCCCAAGTTACAGATGATAATAGAACACCTTCAATCCGAGATCTTGGTCAAGCATTAGATGGTCAAGGAGAAAATGGTGGCAAGGTATTGTTAATCTTTGAAGGCACTGATTTTGAGAATAGACAACATCGTCAAATCATGTCCACACTTTATCCAAATGCAGGTTCTGTGTACCACGAAATGCTGCTCGATCCTCAATTACTTCAAGATGATCCACAGTCTTTCTTACCCGATGGTTTTGGACCAGTAAATGTAATTCTAAGATTTGAAGAGAATCTACCTCACGAAGGATGTGTTGCTCTTGAAGAGTACATGTTGGGAATGCAAGGTGCATGGGATCCTTGTTCTTCAGTACCCAACAATGAGCACTATCGAAGAGAGATGCAATACAATGTTGATGGATTCTATCTTAAGGGCAGAACTACATTAGATGTTGACGACCAGATTGTCTACACTAGTGAAGTAAATCCAGTAACTGGAGAAGTTATTGAAAAGCCTATGACAATCACTGGTAGACTAACAGATGAATTAGGTGGAAATCTATCGAATCGTAATATTCTCGTTAGTTATCAAATGACTGGGTCTGCTGTAGAAGCACCCCAATGTCAGCAAGGAACTACCGACTCAGATGGTTATTTCACAATTGATTGTCCATTGAATGATGTCATGGCAGGACAAGCACAAGTAACAGTTCGTTACAAAGCAGACTTGAATAATGATGGATACAGGTACAAGGATTCAACAGTAATCAAGAATTTCGCAGTGTTTTCTAATAGTACACTGATGATTGAAGAAGTTGGACCAATGCTAACTGATGTAGATCGTTATGTTTTCCAAGGAAATGGTACAAGTATTCCTGTACTTTACCTCAAAGAACCATTCCATGTTCATGCATTATTGCAACAAAGCAATGGAAATACACTTGGTGGTAGATGTTTGAATATCTACCTAAGTCCCGAAATTAATCCCCGCCCAATTGCTTCTGCTGTAACTAATGATGCAGATGGTCGGATTGAATGGTATTCAGGAGATACAGAACAGAACCCAAGCCGTCGAGGAGTTGAACCAATTGGAGGATCAGGCTTGGAAGGTTTCCGTACATTGAGGGTTGCATATGAGCCTAAACTTGCAGTTAATGGTGGCTGTAATCAAGAGGCAAATGCAGTAGTCAATGGCTCATTCATGGATATTACAGTATTAGTTAGAAGCCGAGTTGATATTATTCTACAAGACACTTGGTCCAGAAATGGAGGATACCAACCTGACGAATGGGTAAATGGTACTGTACAAATCACTAGAGATAGATTAGATGTACCTGTTTCTGGCGAACAAGTAATTTTTGTTCGTGAATATTGGAACGGATCATCTTGGGTTCTTGAAAATGTAGAATATGTAACTACACTAGATAATGGATATGCTTCGTTTGCTTGGCAATATACTGGAACCGAAGTTCCAGGTGCAGAAGATGGAATCGAGGCAGTTAGCGGGAAATGGAGAATATCTGTCCAATTCCGTGATTCACCATTTTTCCAAGAATCGTTCCTTAACAATACCCCTGAAATAGAATTAGGAGAACCTCCTTTGATGGAACAATCGGGGGGCCTCTTACAATTACAGTATATTTTGCCATTAACAATAGCGCTTCTATTAGCTGCTTTAATTGGTGCTGTAATGTATCGTAATTATCAGGAGCGTAGAAGAATAGAAATTTTACGAGGAATTCTAACTGATTCGTTAATGTCTCTTAG
>DAPV01000085.1:26439-30038 GCA_002502625.1 Euryarchaeota archaeon UBA125 | reverse complement strand
TTAATGTCTCTTAGAGCATCAAATGAATACATACAAGCCATATTCAACTGTTGGAAAGAATTGGTTGCATTCTTCCGTAGTAAGGGTGCTATGAAGAAAGTGTATGAAACAACTCGTGAGTTTGAAGACGCTGTCAACAAAATGTTGGGTGGAATAACCCCGCCCCATGAGTTAGACGCATTCCTAAGTCTGTTTGAAGAAGCACGTTATTCCGATCATAACATCGGTGCGGCTCAAAGAGATAGGGCAATCCAGACATTGCAAGCAATTGTCAATAGCTTAACTTTGGCATTAGGCGAAAGTCAATTGAGTCGTTCTGCAGTTGAATCAGATCTGTATAACAACTTGACCAAAGCAGGAGAATTCGTTGATGCTGAAGGAAACCTCCGTCAAGCAGGCTTGGAAGAAGAAGGCGCAGATAACTTTTCACTTTAAGTGAAAATTACCGAATTTGGCAGTAGATGATTAGCGATAGCTGTAGTAAAATTATACTCAAATGGTGTAAAAAGTAAACTAGGGTACTTTAGAACAATCGGCTGTTGCTGAAACAACTGCAAATTAACGTTAAAATGGTATTTTTTTGAACGTTTTTATATACTTTATATGTGGATACGATTACTAATCCTTAGGACAAGGAGTGAAAAATATGGAAGAAGAACTTGATACGAAAATGATGATGACTGAATTGATCGGCTCGCTTGCAGTCGTGTACTTTGCGGCTCGCTTGGGCATGGGCGACATGCCCACGATGTATGGTGCAATGGCAGCAGGATTGGTTGTAGCTGTAATGATGATGACCTTTAGTGGTGCCATGATTTTACCATGGATTACAATTGGAAAGATGGCAAACGGTGACATTACTTGGCAAAATGGTGCACTGGCCTTTGCTATGCAGATGTTAGGCGCAGTCCTTGCATGGACAATTAACATGTGGAGTGCAGGAATGTTGGATATGGCTGACCAGATGTGGTCTGTCTCGGTCATGGATGTTCAAACAGGTGCAATGACATTAATTGGCGGTTTCTTGTTGATGATTGTCTACGAGCGTCTTGCAGGAGATGGTATTGGAAATGCTGCAGTAGGAATCTTTGTTTGGATGCTAGCTGCTGCAGGTCTTAGCGTTGTTAATGCAGGCGATGTCGGTGGAATGCTGATTACTTCAGGATGGACTGGTGACAACATGGTCATGATCTTTGGATCAATGATTATTGGTGGTGTTGGTGCAACTGCAGCTCTTATGTTCGGGGATATGATTCTCGGAGAAGAGGAATAATCTCAGTATAGCTGAATCACAATAAAGCCCATTAGGGCACAAAATGACCTCGGGGTGAGGAATCGGCAAATGCCCTTTCCTCATCCCGATTTTTTAATTTAGATTTAATTACATACATGGGGATAAAAATCAAATCTTAACTTGTACGAAATCTCCTTCAACTCTAGTATCATATAATGGCAAGTCCTTTTTTTTCGATAATTTACCTAACAATTTACCATAAGGGGGGAATAAAGGGAATGGGGACCAATCGACTAAGGATCCATCATTGAGTTTGTGAGTTGTTTGATGCAATGGACAAGTTAGACAACCATCTTTCACCTTTCCACCTAATCCGAGTGGCCACCTCATGTGCCTACATAGTCCTTCAGTAGCATGGTATTCTCCATTACATAGAACTAACATTAGTGTCTTAAAACCAATATTTACCATCTTTGGTTTGTCGGGTTTTAATTTAGTAACTCGAATCGCATTCTTCCACTCCATCTCAATTCCTCACTTGAGACATTCCTCCATCGAGATGAAAAACTTGTCCTGTAATATTATCTGGAGCATCAGTCAATAACCAATGGATTGTTGATGCAATTTCTTCGGGTTCATTGATGCGATTAAGTGGAATCATTCCTACAGCAATTTCTCTAGAAGTATCTGATTTAATGATTGATTCTGCCATTCTAGTATTAGTTAATCCAGGTGCTACTGCATTGATTCTTATCCCTCTTTTAGCATAGGTTGCCGCTGCTGATCTGACCATTGCCTCTACACCGCCTTTAGCCGCCGCAATTGCCTCATGATTGACTAAGCCTAAACTGCCTGCTATACTTGAAGTAAATACAATCCGTCCACTCTGATTACGGAGCATTGCCTTAGCTGTCTTTGATAGAGTTAAAAATGAACTAGTGAGATTGGTTCTAATTACTTGTTCAAATGAATCAACACCCATTGCATGCGGTGGTCTAAGTGCTAGAGATCCGATTAGATGAGCCACTCCGTCGATTTTACCCAATCCTAATTCTTTAGCAGCCTCAACTGAATAAGAAACAATTTCTTCATCAAGTCCGTCACCTACTACAATCGTTGCACCCAAATTTGCAAGTTCGGAAACTCTTGCTGGATCTCGAACTAACAAAGTAAGATTATCTCTTTGATCTAGGATTCTCTTTCCTAGAATGAGGGCAATATCGCTACTTCCTCCTACAATCAAAAAAGAACGTTTCATAATTCCACATCATTCATAGATTCATCTTTCTCTGGGTGTGTTTCTGAAAACAATCAACGCACCGAGTATGGAAATAATAACCAGTAACGATCCAAACCCTGGAACTGTAGATGCTTCAGGTTCTCTGATGGGATCAGGTTCTTCTACAGCTGCTCCATTTCCAACAGTAATTTCTCCACGCATATCCAGTGTCGCATGTGGTTCACAGATATAGAAAAATGTAGTATCTTCAGTGAAAGTGTACCTGAAATCAACTGTAGTTTCAGCTGCTCCGCTGTATACTCCATTACTCTTTCTTACATTGTCACTATCTGCTGATGTTTCTGCAATATTATGTGCCATATTTTCATCTTCCCAAATCCAACAAATAGTCTCACCAACGTTAATCGAAACATCAGTCTGATCAAACGCAAGTCCAGTACTGTCGATTCCAATGATTACTGCACAATCTGAAGTATCAACTACGTCTGGAGGTGGCATCAGCACTTTGTCAATTACATGGATTACACCGTTTGATGCAGGAACATCTGCTAGAGTTACATTTGCATCATTGACCATTACTCCGTTTTCTGTTACAGTAAATGTCAAGTTATCTCCATTCACCGCTGTAGCGACTAATCCATCAGTAACTGCAGAGGATGGAACTTGGCTAGGTACAACATGATAAGTAAGGATGTCAACTAATGATGCGATTTCTTCGTCGG
The DNA here is from genome assembly GCA_002502625.1 of Euryarchaeota archaeon UBA125. Taxonomy (GTDB): domain Archaea; phylum Thermoplasmatota; class Poseidoniia; order Poseidoniales; family Thalassarchaeaceae; genus MGIIb-N2. Next base: position 26,842 of record DAPV01000085.1, on the reverse strand, counting down.
TATCAAAAGTACTCAAATCAATTCCGGCTTCCAAGAATGCGTTGTCAGTTGGTGCGAAAACAGTAAATGGCCCATCTCCTTGTAAGGTAGCAACTAATTCTGCTTGGCTAAGAGCAGCAACCAATGAACTGTGAATAGTTGTTGCTTGGGCAGTAGTTGGAATATCGAGAGCTGGGGTCCAAACGTAAGCTTCGCATATTTCTTGTGATACGGTTGGATCGGCTACATGGCTAACCATATTGTAGCAACCAGTGAATGTCTGTCCTCCAAAATCAACATTATCGTAATACGCATAAGCCATACATTCATCAAAAGACGCGCCAGCAGCTACTGCGTGAGTTACTGAGTTGTAACAAATATCTCCATCATCTTCAGTGATATCCGGAGGTGGCATCAGCACTTT
>DAPV01000085.1:0-26115 GCA_002502625.1 Euryarchaeota archaeon UBA125 | reverse complement strand
CAGCACTTTGTCAATTACATGGATAACACCATTTGATGCAGGAACATCTGCAGTTGTGACTGTAGCTTCTCCAATCAGAATATCTCCGCTTTCGGTAATTGTGAAGATCGCATCATCTCCGTTCACCATAGTCGCTGTCATGCCGTCCGTAACTTGTGTAGACAAGACAGACCCTGAGAATACGTGGTAGGTTAGAATATCGACCAATGTCTCATTCTCTTCATCAGTATCGAACGAACTTAGATCGATACCTGCATCTGAAAACGCTTGATCGGTAGGGGCGAATACTGTGAACGGCCCATCTCCCTGGAGTGTGCTAACTAATCCAGCGTGAGAGAGGGCTGCGACTAGAGAGTCATGCACCCCTGTGTTTTGGGCATTCGTGGGGATATCTTCGTTCTGGTCTGCTATCGCCAACGGTGACAAGCACAGGCTAGCAATTATCATTATAGTAACAGTAGTAACACGTTTGTTCATGACCGTTCGAATGCCGTTTGATAATAAAGGAACTGTATTATCCCTCTTTTTTACAAAATTTATGGTGCGTAACAGTGGTTTATACCACATACATCATGACTTGCAACTTATGGATGCTAATACAGCCCCCAGATTTACACGCCGAACAACTACGAAATTCGTAGTTCTATTGACCGCCATAACCATGCTAGGAACCGTTGCTGCTGAATCAGCTCTGCTAGCCGCTGGTGATACTGTTGGGACATCTTTCTGGATCGCAACAGCAATGATGTTTGCTGCAACAGCATTCTTCGTTCTTGAACGAGGGAGTGTTGCTCCAAAGTGGCGAACATCCATGACAGTTGCAGCACTTGTAACAGGTGTTGCATGGTATCACTACACATACATGCGCGATGCATGGGCAACCACCTTTGCTATGGGCAACGGACAGAGTCCAATCGTGTTAAGATACGTTGATTGGCTAATCACAGTCCCTCTACAAGTCACTGAATTCTATCTGATTTTAGCAGCAGTAGGAGTCGCAACAGCAGCTCTTTTCTGGCGCTTGTTCGGAGCATCTCTGTTGATGTTGATTACAGGATACTTGGGAGAAGCAGAGTCTGGAACAGGAGGTTTGGTTGAAGGAATGGAAATGGTCATGTTCTTCATCGGATGTGCTGCTTGGTTCTACATCATGTACGAAGTATGGGGTGGAGAAGCTCAGAAGAGTGCTGCTACAGCATCTGAGTCAACACAGTTTGCTTTCAAGGCAATGGCTGGAATTTTAACAGTAGGATGGGCAATCTATCCTATAGGTTACTTCATGGGTACAGGAGACGATCCTAACATCGATGGACTAAACATCCTGTACAACCTAGCAGACTCAGTAAACAAAGTTGCTTTTGGTTTGATGGTTTGGTATGCTGCAACAATGGATTCAGCAGACCATTCTGAAGAATAATAGCTACTAGATGCCCTTTGGGTTCATTTGTCCTCGGGGTGAGGAATCGGCACTGCCCTTTCCTCATCCCGAACCTTTCTTCTTTAACTATGGATTTAACATCTTACTGTAGAATTCAAAATTTGCAAATCTTCGAAATTCTAGACCTACCATGGATTAGGTGTAGGGTCAGTGAGTAACAGCCAGATTGCGTAAATGAATAGAATACATATAATTAAGATTGCAATCCCAATTATTGCAACAACTGAAGATGATATTGTAATCCCCCCAATTCTTATCATCTTCGCTAATCTTGAATCATTTCTTACTGATTCAGATACATTACTTACCACTTCACCTTCTGTATTGGTTAACGCGTTAACGATATTTGATGAATCATACAATTGACCAGTAAATAATCCAATTAATCCCATAATCACAGATAATGGCAAAAGAATACAACATGAAAGGAATATCATTGCTAGCATTTTTTCCGACCATTCATCCGATCCATCTGGGCAATCTATCACTCCATTGTTGACATCGAGTAACATCACCTGAGTCCCATCTTCGCAATTCCATGTAGTTGTTTCCAACTCGTCGTATGGCACATCTAATGTATGTTCATTACCTTCATACCCAATATTTTGTGACTGAAGGAAGGTAAATCCTGAAGCGATAAGAAGGAGAATTCCAATACCAGAAATAATTGTAGCTTGTTGATTTCGATTACTTAGATTATTAAATGGATTTAGATTTTCTAAGTTAGGTAATTTTTGTAAATTAGTGATTTTCTTAGAGGCATTAATTTGTTGAACTTCTCCACAACTAGGGCACTTCACTTTACCTTTATGCGTTGCAGAAATTCTGAGAATTGATTCACAAGAAGCACATTCGAATTCAATTTTTTCTTCTTCTTGGTTTTGCTCGTTATCATCATGAATCAAACGTTCGATTAGTACAGATTTATTACCGGAAATAGGAAGCCCTCTTTCTCTGAGTTCTTCTTTTAGATTCGCTACAGTATACTTTTGATAGGCAGATGTCACAGAAAGAATAGCAATTGTGTTACAAATTAATGCATCGCCGAATCAGATCATGTTGCCTTTGGCATCGAGAACTTCTACAGTTAAGTTTGCGTCTTCAACTCCTGTAGTAATTTCATTATGCAGGGAATCACTGAATTCATCTAAACTGGCTAGAATTGATCCTGCATTTGGGTCTACTAAATCATCGATAAGATGATTCAACACACAAGAAACACCGTATGATTGTCCCGTTCTGAAAGCATGATCTAAATCTCCTGGTTCAGCGCCTTCTGCCTTAGCACGAATTGTAACAGTTTGTACATATGCTGAAAGAGCCCCATACAGGGAAACCATTGCTTGTGAAACATCTTCAGAAGATTGCAACAGCATCTGTACTTCTTTCATTGCAGCATCTTGACATTGAGTTAGTAATCGATGAGTTGCTACCACATCAGTTTGATCGCCAGTCATTGCCTCGGTCATCATGTCCATCCAGTTGTCCATGCCCCTCGCAGGTTGGCCAGAGGGCATGAATGATTCGCCTCCTCCTTTTTCTTCTAGGTTAGCAGTAATGCGTTCTCTCTCAAAGGGTTCATATCGGAAGGGCCGGTCGCCCGAATCCCCAAACGTCGAGGGAGTTACATGGCAAGACAAAACACGAAGACCAATGAGGGCCTGGTAGAGTTGATCTCTGACCTAAAAGCCCAGACTCGGTCCACTGGTTCTGCACTGTGGCGAGACGTTGCGCAGAGGCTTGAAAAGAGCCGTAGCAACTGGGCTGAACCAAACCTAAGTCGTCTAGAGCGACATATGCCTGAGGACGCAGTAGTCCTAGTACCAGGTAAGCTACTAGGCAGTGGTTTGGTGTCCGGAAAGCGCACCGTTGCAGCTTACAGTGTTAGCTCTGGTGCTCGAGTCAAGATCGAAGAAGCAGGTGGAAGAGTGATTTCTATCCACGAGCTGATGAACGAGAATCCCAAAGGAACGGGGGTGCATATCCTTGGCTGAAGTCACTTATGTTTACGATGCATCAGATAAGGTGCTGGGTAGGTTAGCTAGTCACGTAGCTAAGCAATTATTGTCCACTGCTAAGGCAGGTAATGGAGCCCGAGTAATTATTGTAAATGCTGAGAAAGCAGTAGTAAGTGGTAAGAAGACCGAGGTTCTCAGAGATTACAAATCAAAGAGGGAACTCAATCATCCTCGTAAGGGGCCATTTTTCCCAAGAATGCCCGATAGGATTCTGAAGCGCACAGTACGTGGAATGCTTCCATACCAAAGAACGTCATCCGGCCGAACAGCACTCAAGAACCTTCGAGTAGAAATTGGAACTCCAACCAATCTTTCTGGTGACCTTCCAGATGGACATGAATGGGGCGAATCCTCTTCATTTGATCGGGGTTTGCCAAATAATTTCGTAACATTAGGAGACATTTCAAAGGCTCTAGGTGCTGACACAACTAGATTTGGAGGTGATGAGTGATGGCAAAGAAGAAAATCAAAAGCGTTCAGACTAGTGGTAAAAGGAAGACAGCTATCGCTCGTGCTAACGTAAAGAAGGGCCAAGGTCGTGTTCGAGTAAATGGTGCACCTATAGGAATCATGGAACCAGAAATGGCTCGCTTGAAGGCTATGGAACCATTACAAATTGCTGATGCAATGAAAAAGTTATCAAAAGTTGATATTAGTGTTGACGTTCAAGGTGGCGGAATCATGGGCCAAGTAGATGCGATTCGAACTGCTATAGCGCGCGGACTTGTTCACTGGAATAGTGGAAAAGATGGCGAAGATGAAGAGCTCAAAGCAGAATATCTTCGTTTTGATAGAAGTTTGTTAGTTAACGATCCACGCCGAAAGGAACCCAAACACCAAATGGGACGCGGTGCACGGAAGAAATGGCAGAAGTCATACAGGTGATCAAGATGTTAATACCAGTAAGATGTTTTAGTTGTGGGAAAGTGATTGCTCACCTATGGGATCAATATTCAGAGCGTACCAATGCGGGAGAAGATCCCGGTGAAGTTCTAACAGACCTAGGAATCCAGCGATATTGCTGTAGACGAATGTTTGTGTCACACATCGATCTAATTGACGATATTGCACCATTCAGTGTAGCTAGGGAAGTTTGAATCTCAACGCTTGAAGAACAAGGGTCCGTGGGTTAGCTTGGCCAATACTTGGCGGCTGGGGGCCGTCAGACCCCGGTTCAAATCCGGGCGGACCCACCAATGCTTCTCTAGAGTGACCAGTCCCCGGCATCGATAAGAGAGAGCGCATGTATCAGAGGGTATGCAGCGCACCTTGGTGTACCTGATCGGCTTTTTGATGCTGAGTCTTTCTTCAGTTCATTTGGTGTCTGTAAGCGGTAATCAAGTCATCAACTCAAACACTGTCTGGTCAGGTTCTATTATTGTCGATTCGACAGTTACAGTTACTTCAGGGTCTACCTTAACAATTGCAGATAATGCTGAAGTGAATGTAACTGAAGATGTTTCTATAATTGTTGAAGGAACCTTAGTTATCGAATCTTCCAATAATTCTATTCCACATATCTTTGGATCTTTTCGTTATCCTACCAGTGATAGACCTATTTGGCAAGGGATTCAGATAGTTAGTAGCGGTTCTTTATTGATTGATGATGTATTAATTGAGTATGCTAGAGGAGGTTTTGACATTGCTGGAACTGCTACAATTTCACCAAATTCTGAACCGATGGCTAGTCATGTTCAGATTGGATGGAATCTAGATGGAGGTTCTTTGACGGTACCCGAATCATCTTCTCTAAATTGTAATGATGCAGCATCAAGTTGTTTGTCAATAAAGTCATCCAGTGTATCAATTCCCGAAGTTAATTCTACTAATTCCTCATCCATTGTTTTTGTTGATAGTGCATCAACGTTAGATGCAACAATTTTGTATGGCAATGATATCGGTGTCGGGATTCAGATTTCTTCCGGTTCAAATGTTGAAGTTGATAGTTTAGTACTCCATGATTCAAATGTTGGTATTTCTCAATCAGGTACAGCAAACGTGATTTTCCATTCTGTCGAATTTTCAGGCACAAATGGTATTGGTATTGACTGGAGTTCAGTGAATGGAGCAGATATTGCTAATGTTTCTGTTGATCCACAATCTTCCCTTGGAACCATTTTACGCTCAGTAGATCTAAGTTCAGGTTCTCTTCAAGGCGTTACTGCATTCGGTAATTTTGCTAATACTCCTGCGTTTTATCTCGATGTTTCTGGAACACTAAATTTACACAATATTACAGCCGTTAATTATAGTCAAGGTATTGTTGCTCGTGGTCAAGGATTAATTGAATTAAGTGAGGTAAATCTGGAAGTATCAAATCAAATCATTGATGCTATTGGCCAGATATCTATCGATGCATCTAACTCAAATTGGTCTACAGAATCAGAAGGAGCCATTCTTGGAAATGATGAATCAAATTTATCTTCCATTACCATAATAGGATCATCAACTTCTACAACTGCTTTAGATTTCCTCTCAGGTTCTCATTATCTCTCATCTGTTGATGTATCTCGACCATATATGTCCTCTGACCGAACATCTGTTGGTATTCGTGCTATTTGGGCAGATATAGACATAGAGAACGTTTCAGCAAGTGGATGGTACCAAGGAGTGAAAGTAAATCAAGATGCAACGATTAGTGCCAATGAGCTTGATGTGAATGGAGGAGGTAGAGATGGAGGCGCGTCGATTTATGTTGATGGGGGGTCTCTCCAAGTTTCATCATTGATTACCGCTGATTCAGATCATGGAATCGAGATTGTGAATGGTTCATCTCTTTGGGACAATGGCCCTCATGTGCATATTGATTCATGGAACGCATCGAATCATCGTGATTTCACATTAGAAATGATGGATGGATCTATCGCCACGATTCGAAACCTCCCTTCATTTGCAACTGCTGCTCAAAGCGATGCATTTGGTGATGGGAGTCTAAATTGGGGTGGTTCAGCATCCACGAGAGTAAACATGGTAGATTCTCATCGGCTCATAGAGGCTGAAATATCTATCACAGATTTAGGTGGCCAATCTATTGAAGATGCAAATGTGGAGAGTTTTGGATTCACACAAAATTCAGATGTTATTGGAATTGTAAATTTACCGATTTTAGAAACTGGTGAAACATTAGTCACTGCTTCTAAAAATGGAATTGGGACAACAGTTCGTCTTACATCCAGTCCATCAACAATCCAAATCCCAATTCTACCTTCATCGGGTGATTGGATTATCGGAACTGGAATAACAGCAATTCTACAGAATGGAAATTATTCTCTACCTGAAGATTTGATAATCCAATCTGGAGGAACACTTCAACTCCTAAATTCAACACTTTCTCTTGTTGCTTCTGCTGAATATATCTCTAATGGTGGAACTTTGTATGGAGAAGGTGGGAAAATAAGTGGAGGAATTAGTCAACATGGTTCTAGTTTCCCTTCAACTGCATATACTGGAAATTTAATTGTTGATCAACCAATCACCGTGAATTGTACTGAGACTGCTCAAGCTACTGGAAAATTCATCCAATCAATAGACGTAGGTCCTGATTGTATGTTTACTGTATTGGGAAGTATCGACGATATAGTTTCTTTAGAATCAGGTGCATCTGTACATGTTGAATCCTCAATAAAAACTCGGGTTTTAGATAGAGGATTTCCAGTTAATGGTGCCCAAGTAATCGTAGGGGCGTTAGAAATGAGCACGGGCTCTGATGGTGTTGCATCGGGAACAGTCATTTCAGCCCAATACCTTGAGAGTGGAAATTCCACCACTGGTATTGTGACTATTATTGCACGTCAACAAGGGGTCGAGAGTCTTAGATCATGGGACACAATTTCTAGTTTTGAAGGAGATATCAGTGTCTCAACATTATCTTCAGGGACGTTAACAGAATGGACTCGAATAGAGCCACAATTCTCTCCGGTTCATCTTTTAGGAGATCTAATTGTTCCTTCAGGAGTTACTTTGCAACTTCTTCCCCAATCTTCTCTAAGAATTGGTTCAATGATGACTCTTGGAGTCCAAGGAGATTTTATTTCAGAAGATGCAACTATTACAGGTTATGATTGGTTAGAAGTAAGAATTGAAGGCAATGCAGAGATTTCTGGTGGCCAAATAACTGGTGGACCTATCATAGTGGCAAATAATGGAGAATTATCTTTAGAAGGAACACTACTAAATGGTGCTCCCATTGAATCGATTACATCCTCTACTGTTGTAATTTCTGATTCAAGAATACTAGGTTCCTCAACATGTCTTTCCGGTTCAAGTTCAAGTCGATTATTTGTTACAGATACTGTTTTCGAATCATGTATTCAACAAGGTATTGTTGCTTTTGGATCTGAGGTTGAATTTGAAGGAGTTTCATTAGAAGATGGAAATGGACATGGAATTTGGTTACAATCAGCAACAGGAAATGTGACTAATCTAGATGCTACAAACCACACAGGTCGTGCAGCTCTATTCTTGGAAGATACAGGAGATTTATCTGTCACTGGAGGCGTGTATAATGCCTCATCTGAACCTGCGTTAATGTCTCGATACGTTCGAGAATTAAATATTACAGGGGGCAAAGTAATCGCTTCAACCGGCGCCTTATTTGAGGAGTCATCAGGTAGCATTACTGGATTAGAGATAGATAGTGGTGGAGGAGCAGCGGTAGCATTGTATATCGATGGAAGTACGTCAAGAATTCTAACTCTGACATCTATCCTAGTGAATGGTTATGCTACAGGATTAGAATTAATGGGTGACAAAGATGATTTAGAAAATCCTCCAATAAAGATTCTTTCTTCCACAATTAATGCCCCGTTATCTATCTTAGGTCAGAGTTTACCTTTCCATGTTGTTGAAAGTACAATTAGTGGAGACGTAGAGTTGATGTCTACTGCTTTTAGTTATGAGGCCGCATTAATTTCTTCTGAACCGCAAGGACAAATTTCTATCACTGATCCTGCCGTATTGAAGATTGGAGAATCAAGATTGATTATTTTAGAGGATTTAGATGGTTCAGTGATATCATCCGGAGAAGCAGAAATTAGAGTACCTATTTTTCATCCTTCAATGAATGAACAATCAATCCCTGTCTCTCAGAGAGAATATGCTACAATCGTACATAGGATGGTATCAGAAAGTTTAGATCTTTCAACAAATCAAGCAAATATCGAAGCATTTTCTACAGGATTCCTCCCGATTAACTCCGACATAAATATTGGAGATGGTATTTCGACAGAGATTGTTCTTTCTTTATCACCTAACCATGATCCGGAGGCTTCAATTATCAGCCCAGTAAATGCATTTGTTACTCATATAGATGAAGAATTGAGTATGAAAGTACTGGCATCCGACCAAGATCCAGGTCATTCATCGTCACTACTCGTTTCTTGGACATCTTCACCTGTTGGGGAATCTGTTTCTAAGGAAATAGGGACAGCTGTGGAGTTCACATACTATCCAGATGAAGTAGGCGACTTTGTTATTTCAGTATCAGTTCGAGATGTCTCTGGAGGAATTGCCGAAGCCTCAATTTTGATTGAAGTACTTCCTTCTGACAATGATCTTGATTTCATTGAAACATGCCCATCATCTGGAGATAATCCCTGGTTCGATCCTGTTGAACTACGCCGTTGTGGGCCTGATGAATTCGACGATGATGACGATAATGATGGCTTACCAGATGACTTAGATGATTTCCCATTGGATCGATGTGCTTGGCAAGACACCGATGATGATGGCCGCCCTGATTCATTGGAAAGTGATTGTGGTACTTCTCTAATTGAGGATAATGATGACGATAATGATGGACTAACAGATGATGATGATGATGACCCTAAGGTCCCATATGTTGCTGATTCAAATGCAGATGATGAATCTCTAATTGTCACTTTATTGTCCCCTGGAGTAATACTCCCATTAATTGTGATAGTTATAGCTACAATACTATTGATTCGTCAACGTCAATCTACTGAAGAATAGGTGTCTAAATGTCTGAAATATCGACTTTAATCAATGATGGATCATCAACTGTTGGATTTGTTGCAATTGGTTTTGTATCAGCCATTGTGATATTTGATGGTATCAGATATTTTACAATGGAAAGAGAAGTACCATTCTTAGGAAATTTGCCTAGAGGAGGATATGCGTGGTCAACTACAGTTCGAATGGAATATGAGAGAAATTGGGCAAATGTAATTACAATTTTAGTTATGGCAATTATCCCTGTTTTACTTAATCCAATCCTAAATATTCCTGAAATCCAACTTATTCTTTTTCCTCTTATATTGAGTGGTATGCTTGTTCTCCAATTGGTTCCAAAGCGATATGCAGTTACCAAAGATCGATTAAGTGCTGATGGGTTTTTTTTTGATTGGGAAAATATAGTTTGGAAAGGTTGGAAAGGGGGGACACGCATAGTTCTACAACGTCGAGGTTGGTGGATTTTAGCCCCATTACCAATTGGCGGCTCTACACAAGATCTAGAACAAGCAACTCTTCGAATAGAGGCAGCGGTCACTGGAAAATGGGCAGATATAGAAGCGATTCTTCAAGGCGAGGAATAATTCAAATGCAGTCTACCAAAGGTAGAGACATGTCCGACCACCCAGATAACGAACCTATTCTCTCATATGCTCCGGGAAGTGCAGAGCGTATAGAACTTCAAGCAGAAATGGATCGGCAAATGAGTCACGTGACTGAAATTCCATGTGTTATCAATGGTGAAGAGATATTTACTGGAAATATAATGACTCAAGTTATCCCTCATAAGCATGGTCATGTGTTGGCAAATGTACATCTTGCAGGCCCTGAAGAAATGGAGGCTGCATGTCAAGCAGCTGTTGAAGCTCAAGCGAATTGGATTGAGATGGGTCTTGAAGAGCGATGTGTAATTTTTGAGAAGGCTGCAGATTTACTTGCTACTACATGGAGGGCTAAAGCCAACGCTTCGACCATGTTGAACCAATCAAAGACTGCATTCCAAGCAGAAATTGATGCAGTTTGTGAATTGGTTGATTTCTGGAGATTTAACACATATTACGCTAGAAATTTCCATGATGATTTTCAGCCATTGATTTCTCCTGATGGAGTACAAAATAGTACTGAAATCCGTCCTTTGGAAGGTTTTGTTCTAGCAATTACTCCATTCAATTTCACCAGTATTGCTGCAAACCTTCCTAGTGCTCCTGCAATTGTAGGTTGTACTGCAATATGGAAACCTAGTCGTAATTCAATTCACTCAAATTATGTAATGATGCAATTAATGATGGAAGCTGGTTTACCCCCTGGTGTCATAAATTTCCTACCCGGTTCTGGTGCTGATATCACTAGTGCAGCCTTACAAAACCCCCATTTTGCTGGTGTTCATTTCACGGGTTCTACTGAGACTTTCAATGGATTATGGGAGCGAATTGCGGGGTCCCTTGGCAGTCTTATGTCCTATCCTAGAATTGTAGGTGAAACAGGTGGAAAAGATTTCATCGTTGCTCACCCAAACTGTGATCATCGTGGTTTGATAGTTGCATTACTTCGCGGTTCTTTTGAATTCCAAGGACAGAAGTGTAGTGCATCTAGTCGTGCATATATTCCTCGTTCTGTTTGGGAATCTATTGAGGGTGAATTTGTAGAAGAAGTCGGAAAGATAACAATGGGTGACGCCAGAGATTTTACAAATTTCATGACTGCAGTAATTGATCAAAGGTCATTTGACAAGATTTCAGGGTACATTAGTAGAGCAACAGAAGATCCTGATTGTAGAATTATTTGTGGATGAGGTAGTGATGATTCAGAAGGTTGGTTCATTGAACCTACAGTTATTGTTTGTGAAGATCCGAATTACGAATCCATGATTGAGGAAATTTTCGGACCCGTACTCTCTATCTTTATCTACGAAGATTCTGAATTTTTGAATGTTTTACAGATTTGTGATAATGCTTCACCTTACGCATTGACAGGCTCGATATTTGCAAATGAAGAAGAAGATATTCAAACTGCTTTCAAAGCACTTAGATTCACTGCAGGTAATTTCTACATTAATGACAAACCAACTGGAGCAGTAGTTGCTCAACAACCGTTTGGTGGAGCTAGAGCAAGTGGAACGAATGACAAAGCAGGAAGCCCGCTTAATCTACTTCGTTGGATCAGTCCAAGATCCGTAAAGAGGACATTATCTCCTTCACATGATTGGGACTATCCATTCTTGCAACCAGATGAGTGAAATAGGCAACCATTGATGAAACATCTAGGCGGGTGTAACCATGAGTGATTCAGTGGATGAGCGCATCAAGTTTCTATCTGCCGAGATAGCCCGACATTCCGAATTATATTACAACCATTCTGCTCCCGAAATTTCTGATTCAGAATTTGATTCTCTTTGGGATGAATTAAAGAAATTAGATCATGATAATGAAGTTCTACATCGAGTAGGCCCTGAACCATTACCTGGGACTATGAAAGTCGAGCATATGTTTCCGATGCTTTCACTTGATAAGGGAACTACTGATGATGACATAACCCATTTTGTAACACAATCTACTTCTGGAAGTAAACGATATTTGGCTCAACCAAAGTTAGATGGTTCAGCACTATCTCTTGAATATATTTCTGGAAATTTACATCGTGCAGCCACAAGAGGTAGTGGTGAAAGAGGTGAAGATGTCACTTTGAATGCAAAGTTGGTAGCGAATATCCCTACTCGTCTAAACCATCCATATACAATACATGTGAGGGGAGAGGTTGTCATGCCTTTGAAAATATTCGAAGAAAAATATAGCGATGTTTCCCCCAATCCTCGAAATTTATGTTCTGGTGCTTTGCGTCAAAAACATGGAGATGGAAAAGCAGAAGCTTCTGATTTGGTATTTTGCGCCTATGATGTAAAATTCCCTTCCGACCCCCCGATAGCTAAGTACGATAGTGAATTACTAGAATGGTTACAGGAGGCTGGAATTGAACCCGCACCTTGGAAAATTTTCCAGTCAGAAACTCCTCAAGATGAAATGATCGAGTATACAAAAGAATGGAGTTTGAAACGTCCCTCATATGAATATGAAATTGATGGAATTGTTTTCAAAGTTGATGAATTGGAAAACCGTCAAGAATTAGGGTTTACTGCTCATCATCCAAGATGGGCATTAGCATGGAAATTTCCATCACAAGAAGCTCATTCTGTTTTATTAGATGTTGATTGGCAGACTGGTAGAACAGGCACGGTCACACCAGTTGCTAGAATAGCTCCTCAAATGGTTGGAGGAGTAACTGTAGAAAATGTAACACTACATAACGTTGGAGAAGTTGAAAGATTAGGAATAAAAATTGGTGATAAAGTTAAGATTACAAGACGTGGAGACGTTATTCCAAAAATTATTGAAAATTTAGGCCCGGCTTCATCTAACGATTTACAAAATAGATACCATGCAGATGGAACTAAATTTTCAGGCACATTAGACCATCGAGAAATTATAATTCCACTAATTTGCCCTGCTTGTCAACGGAGTTTAACAATGGAAGGAGCATTTCTTCGATGTTTATCATTAGATTGTGATGCTAGAACTGCTAGATCCCTAACATATTGGTGCCGTTCTTTGGAAATAGATGGAATCGGGGAGAAATTAATTGAAACACTACTCGATAATGAATTAATTTCATCAATTTCCGACATGTACCGTCTGACTCATAATCAATTATCTGAATTAGATAGAATGGGAAATAAAAGTGCGAATAATGTGATTAGTGAATTAAATAAAACTAGAACACTGAATTTAGCTAAATTCCTTCATGCTTTAGGTTTAGAAAGAATCGGGCCAGAAGTTGCAACATCGATTTCTCAGCATTTTAGATCACTTGAGAAACTTCTTCATTGGGTAGATGAAGGAGAAAATTCAGAATTAACTGAGATAGATGGAATCGGAGAAAAGGTTGCATTGATTTTCAGAGACGGAATCATAAAGAGACGTATACTAATTGATGAACTTAGAGAAATAATTACTGTTACTGATGAAGGTGAAAAATTAGGAGGACTACTTGAGGGACTATCGTTTTGTATCACAGGATCCCTTTCTCGTTCCAGAAAAGAAATTGCTGAAGATATCAAAAATGTGGGCGGTAAAGTGGTTTCTAGTGTTTCTGGAAATCTTGACTATCTCGTGGCCGGAGAATCTGCAGGTTCTAAATTAGAAAAAGCACAGAATTTGGGTGTTAAAATTCTCTCAGAGAAAGATCTTTTGATTCTAGTAAACAAATCAGATTCGAGTGAAATTTCTTCCCAGAAGACAGGAACCTTAGATGATTGGATTTAGTTATCCATACAACATTCCAGATGGTTGAGAAGATTCAGCTTCTTCCTCTAATTTTCCAAGATGGGCTTCCAGCATTTCTCGAATTTGTTCTTCAATTCTTTCAGCTTCCTCGATCAAAGGATCGGTTGGTAATGATAGATTAGGGAATAGTAAATCCAATTTTTCAATAATTCTTGCTGCAGCTCTCGCATCAGGAAGCCCAGCCCCAGGAGGTCCATTGGCTTCAGCAAGAATAGCGAAAGTATCGAGCCCACGTCGACGACATTCACCCAATAATAAACCAGTCATTCCAGCAATTACACCTTGTTTCAAGAGAGGAATTTCCATTTCTTCTAGACGTTTTCTAGTTGCCGGTGTTGCCCCAATACCTAGTAGGGTTTCATCGGATTCGTCATCATCAATGATTTCATGAGCGTGTTCATCAGTATGCGAAAACGAGTCAATTAGTACCCCTCCAGCAACCTTTGCATTCTTCGACCAATCAAGAAGTACTTCACTCAAAGGCAAGGCCATCTCATTTTTGATTGGAATCTCAGAAACAATAAGAATCAATTTATCACATCCATCAACATTACAAACAGGTTCACCAGAGTAGAATCTTAGAGGAGGCATTGGATGTCCATCCTTTACTAGACACACTGCAGGCAATCCCGATGCTCTAACTCCTCCAACAAAAGTAAGATCAAGCTGCTCTACAAGATAGTGTGCTACGATTGACGTTACATAACCAACAGAAGGGAAACAAGTGATTACTAATGCTCCTTCGGCATCCACGGTTTCGCTGACTTTCAGAATTGGAGGGGTGCTCATGACACTCCGAATGTGTCGGTGGAATTAATCATTGGGCCGTTACATGTCGTATCAAGGGGGAGACGATATGACAGTCCCAGCACACCAACTTTCACCATCTTCTTGGAATAATTATGAATCCTGTCCTAGGAAGTATTGGCTCTCTAGACAACGACTACCTCGTAAGGCAGGTATGGCAGCAACCATCGGTACAGCCGTTCATGACAGCGTCGAAGATATGTGCAATTTAGATATTAGTTCTAGAGATGCTGACGAGGTAGGATGGCTTCCACCAACAGCTAAAGCGATTTTAGATCTTCATTGGCAAAAAGAGAAAGACATTTTCATGGGTACACCCAGACATCCTGCATTCAAGGATGGAGAAATTATTCGAGCCCATGATTTATTGATAGGTTCCTTAAATCTCATGATTTCAAATGCAAAGATTGGCAAAGTTCGCATGTCCGAAGTCTCAATAGCACAATGGAGAATGGTTCAAGATACTGTTCTTGCCGCTGAAGGAACACTTCGATCTTCATGTGGGAGACTAATGGGTCGACTTGATTTGTTAGTAAAAGAGTTGGATGAAGATAGAAATCCTGTCGGATGGATTGTTGCTGATTTGAAGACTGGAAAAATGCCTACCGGAGGTCTTTACGATACTGTGAGCCGCCAGTTACGATTTTATCGTGATATGTTATTGGAAATTAATCCAAATGCTCCTCGAGTTCGTGCTCAAGGATGGTATTCTGCAGGACCGAAGGTGTATGAGGCAGAAGGGCCTTCAGTTTTGGATGATGCATTCAGAGCATGGGAAGGTATGGCGATAACAAAGGAACCTTTGGAGGCAAACCCAAATGAAGATGCATGCCGTTTTTGCGAATGGAAAGCTTGGTGTCCTTCTTGGTTTTATTCAAGAACAAATGGTACCCTACCTGCCAGTGAAGGTTTATTTCGTGATGAAGTAGCAATTGTTTTACAGTTCGATTCAGATAGTGGAGCGTGTATGGTAGAATTATTGACTTCAAAAGATGAGGACGGTGGAATTATTCCTTCAGGAAAAACAGTTGGTATAGTTTGTAAGGGGCAATCATTAGATCAAATGAGATCTGTCATGGAATCAGATCATCGTGGTGCAGTATTTCTTGGTTCTATTCGCTCAAATTCACGTCCATGGGCTATGGGAGATTGGAGTGAAGTTCTACCTTGGACCCCATTGTTAGAATCAATTAGAGATAGAAAATAAACTAAAGAATTTCTTTGATTAATTTTCGAGCATCTTCACTCAATGGGCCTGAAGGTGAACATAACCATCGAATATATCCTGGATCTTCAGCTGCAATAATATGCAAGTCTCTCGATCGATATTTCCCAAAATTGAGAATTAATCTATCCTTATTTTTGCGTATTTTTCCTCCAGTACCTTCTAATGATTCTAGATCTTCTAATCCTGGGCCGAGAGAATTAGTTTCTGAATCACCAGTTAAAATCCAACTTTCTAATTCTGTAGGAGATCGGTGAAAATGTCGTGGATGTTTAGCCATTAATCTCCATAGAAGTAGAAGAGTTGCCCCTGCATCAGCAGCAGCATCATGTGCATTATTCAATGAGATATTTTCTCCACGACATAATGTTCCAAGATCATGCCTTCCGGGAATTCGGAGCCGTTTTGCCAATCTGAGAGTATCGATTGTAGCATGAGGTTTTGGGGGTAATTGTCCGATTCGGGTAAATTCAGCAGTTAGCAGTGGCCAATCATATCTCAGAACATTATGTCCGATTACTACTGAATCATTTAATAATTCATAAATTACTTCTGCATGTTCTGAAAAAACTTTCTTTCCCTTTACATCCTCATCATATATTCCATGGACTGAACTCGCTTCAGTTGGAATTTTACATGTTGGATCAATGATTTTGTTAACAGAAATGATATCTCCTTGGCTATCACTTCCTACAAGAGCATATTGAACAATTCTAGCTCGTCGTGTATCCAATCCTGTAGTCTCTAGGTCGAATGCAAGAACCCTAAATCCACTGAACGGGTCCTCTACCATGGGCCTTCCTTAGAATCGACCGTTTTTCATTCATCGCGTTTACTCGAATAGTCGAAATGTTACATTATTTGAGTCAATCAAGCGTCAGGGCTAAACGATAAAAACGCAGAGTCGACGATATGAAGGACATACGGGGTCTAACCGGAAGCCTTCTAATCATACTTCTTCTTAGTGTTTCATTGGCAGGATGTACTGGAGTTTTAGCTCCTGTATCTCCTACTGCTCGATTAGAGGTAGATGTAGACAGTATTCATGTTGGTGAAGCAGTCAATTTTGATGCTCGTTCATCTACTACTCCTGATCCTACATTAATTACATCATATCTTTGGGACTTTGGAGTAGCTCAACGAAATTCATCTAATGGGTATGTAAGTCAAGTATTCAACGAACCAGGGCGATTTGAGGTCCAGTTGACAGTTGTCAATGATGTTGGTGGAGAAGATTCTATCAGTGTTTCAATATACGTTAATGCATTACCTGTAGCAGCAATATCTGGGCCAACAGCGGTGAAAACTGGAACAATTGTTACATTAGACGGATCATCATCAACTGATCCTGAGAATGGAGTTTTACAATACAAATGGGATGGAGATTGGTCTAAAGATACGAATAGTGATGGAAATTTCCAAAATGATGTCGATGATACAAATTCTACATTGTCCTTCTTGGCAGATTCTTCTGGTGATATCAGAGGTTCATTGACAGTCATTGATGACAAAGGAGCAACCTCTACTACAACTTGGGAAATTCGAATTTTAGAGAGATCTTTCAACGTGACTTGGCGCCAACAGACAATGACAGTATCTTGGGATGGATACCTGGAACAAGGTGAATCATACGAGATTTCGCATGTCCCTTCACAAGGTTCTCGGATTTTTGGATTCAACGGAACTTTAACACTCGCTAGAGACATAGTTCCTGCTCAATGGCCTGAAGATAATTTTACGATGCTAGTTTCAGTACCTGATTCTGGTTGGAATGCAAAAGTGGAGACAAAACAAGATTCTCCTACAACAAATTCCAGTGGATCAATTGAAAGAACTGATATGAATCCATTTCCAAATGAACCAACAACATATACTGCAGATTCTCCCGATGCATTGTTAGAACAATTGCTTTTGGAACCTGGAGCAAGATTTGGCCAGGGTGAATGGATTTGGAAACTCACTGCAGATCAAGCTGATCCTGATTTGATTGATCAAATAGATCCAGATCCTGGAAATGATTGGGAATTAGAAGTAGAATTCATTATTTTGGTTCCTGTAATTCTTGAAGTTGGTATGCTCTGATCACTTCTACGAAAGGAATCCCTTAGAACTAAAGACGACTGGGGAGGACAATGGCGACCTCGATTGAAATCAAGAAGGCAACTTTGAGAGATCGAATTGTCGTTGACGTAGATGTATGGATGGATGATCCAGAAGATCATGATTTCTCTCCTAGAGCTAGAAT
The DNA here is from genome assembly GCA_002502625.1 of Euryarchaeota archaeon UBA125. GTDB lineage: Archaea > Thermoplasmatota > Poseidoniia > Poseidoniales > Thalassarchaeaceae > MGIIb-N2. Next base: position 8,075 of record DAPV01000085.1, on the reverse strand, counting down.
GGCAGGAGGTCAATTACATATTCACAATCAAGGTCGAGAAGATGTTTTCTCAACATTTGATCTTGAAGATGAAATGCAAATAGTCGCAGAACGAGATCGTTTGATTGAATTAAGAATCAAATTTGGTGTCCATGGGATGCATGGAAAATTAACCAATAAGACTCCGTTACCACGTACTGGACCCAATTCAAAGAAATTAGCAGAATCAAGATGGAAGACATTACTTCCCCTAGAAATTTCTTCTTGAATTTGAGGGCCCCGGGGTCCCCCCTCAATTTGTTCAAATATTCTCTAGACCAAATACATACATGGGCAATCAAAAGCAGGCTAGAGAAGAACGCTTGAAAAGGGAAATTCGACGTTATATTAGATCAAATCCAGAATGTACTGCTAGTCAAATTGTAGCTCATTTGAGTATTGATTTACGTATGAGGAACCACGGCCTAACTCCACGAAAGGTTGGTTTCTTCATTCCTCGTTATGTTAATGATGTAGATTGGCGTCTAGATAGTTCTACAGGAAAACGCCTTTACTCATTAGCAGAATGATTCGATATAACCGAGGGGGTTAAACCGAAAGCGTGGGTCCATCGTTCATTGGACCCATAGTGTAGTCTGGATATCACATGAGCTTGCGGAGCTTGTAACCCGTGTTCGAATCGCGGTGGGTCCGCTCTTCAGAAGTGTTAGACAGTCACGTGATATGGATATCCTTTCCATTCCTTCATTTGTAAATCTAGACTTGAAACATTACCTTCTTGGTAATTTGCAGTTGACCAAGAGACATCGGCAGCATATAGATCAAATGAATCATTATTCGTTTCATTTATTCTAAATAATGTGAACCTTCCTCTATTGTCTTTGTTATAATCTTCATGATAAGGAGTACCTGAATTAAAAACAGTCAAATCACACCAATCATAAACACTAGTTGAATGGGAATGGCCATGAATATAACTAACAATATTTGATGAATAGTTTTCGACTACTGTACATAAATTATTGATTTTTTCTTCATCCCATTCTCTCCATTCCCAAGGGCCGTAATGAGAGATAATTATTACTTTTTTATTCGTACCCTCAATATTATCCTTCAAATCATTTTTCAAAAATGTCATTGCATTTCTGGGATCTCTTAATCCATTTACTTCTAAATCGGGGACAATATCTGTTGGTGCGAGATTTAATTGTATAAAGTGAAAATCATCCCATTCCCAAGAATAATGGCCATCCATATTTGGTGCAGTATTCATTATACCTGGACGATATTCATTTCTTATTGCAACGGAATCAGCAACAGGATGATCTGCAGGAATTCTGTAAAAGATATTACTCCATTCAAAATAATCATGGTTTCCATAACCTTCGTATATTGGATACTTAACTTGTTTATTTCCACATAATCCATACCTTTCAACAAATTCACCATATTCATCATAACTAAACATTCTACCATCTCTACCATTTTGTGTTATATCACCTGCCATGATTATTCCACGGATATTTTCAATTTCACCTAGTTCTGAAAATCCAGCATCTTCCCAAGATAATAATTCTGTAAAGTGATTCAAAGCAATAACTTGAAAATCATTTTGATCTACTGTCCTGTCCTCGTAAATTTGGCTATCTCCAAATGCAATAAATGTGATATTTGTATTTCCTTCAAAATCATTTAATTCAAGAGAATTAAAACTATTTTTATTACATCCATCTACACCATAATCTATGTTATTATCATCATAAATTAAGAAAGAGATGAAGAATATAATAATCAAAAAAACTGACTTGATTTTCACATCAATATTTTTTATTGAAAAACCCTCTTTTTGAGGAATAGAAAATTCTACTTCTAGCGAACAATCTTCTTCTTTCACAAAAGTAGGTGGCAAATCTCGTATTCAATTATACCGCAATTTCGCTTAGAAGGTAAACGAAACCATTAGGTGTTGAAACAGATTAGTCTCTATATGCAAGATGGAAAGTCAACAGAAGATGACCCTAAATTGATACTATGGCTTGGCATTGCCTTCTTCGCAATAATTGGTTTAGTGATTCTATCAGGAACTTCAGATACTCAACAAATAGATCTGATTGGCCTATTTGTAGAAGGATAAAATGCTTGAATTAGAAGAATAATTGTCTTCATATCGAGCATGTCATTATCTCTAAATTAGTTAATATCTTTATTATCTGTAGATTAGTCGTTCCCCGAATTAATCAATAACCCTATTATTGAGCCTAAATTATGAGTAAGAAGTACTTCATCAAGTTTGTATCAGAACCGAAAAATGATCCCTTAAAATCGATTGTAGGAATAGCATGTACTGCACAAGCTATTGCAGATGGTCATGATGTAAGCGTCTTCTTCGCTGCGGCTGGTACAAGATTGCTTAATCCCGAATATATCGATGAATTGAATCAAGAAATGGGACTAGATTCGAAAGTTGTTTCAGAAATGATGGGGAAAATTAGTGACAATGCTATCCTTTACTGTTCATGGGCTTCAGTTAAAGCAACTCTTGGACATGTCGAGGGCGACGGTGCGTTGATTGTATCAGATGATGAAATCACATGGAGTGGCCCCCCTGGAGTTATTGAACTCAGTTCTTCTTCTGAAATACAATTGGTTTATTGATTCCAAATTTATCAATTAGTTTTGAATTAAGACATAATAAAATGACTTTCACCATCATCTGGTGGATTTTCAATATGATTCCAAAGTTTTGTTCTTGAAGAAAAATCTCTTCCACATGAACAAAGGAATTGCTCTCCTTTCTCAGAGAGTCCCCCTCTATCTCTAACAATAATTTCTCTATGGACTTCTCCATCATCTGCCAATTCACAATGATCGTATAATTCATGATATTCATCAAACGAATCTCCACATGAGCAATGATACATGATAATCGACTTTTTTGCTCGTTCTTATATTTTCTTAAGGCAGTCTATTCTAGGAATACTATGGCAATACAGCTCGCCCGTCGCATCGATTGGCCAATGATTGACCCTGCTCAAGTGGTATACTACCCAGTATATTGGGATTTAGCGCATCGTTTCTTTGAAGAATCTTGGGAAGAGATTTGTGGAATTTCTTACCCAGTTATCATCAACGAACATCGCCTAGGATTCCCTGCAGTTTCAACATCTTCAACTCATCATTCTCCTCTTAGGTATGGGGATATTGTCCATTGTCGCCTTTGGGTTTCTAAGGTTGGAAAATCATCAACAGTTTGGAATTATTCTTTTACAGATCAAACAGGAAGGTTAGTTTGGACTGGAGAAGTAACAACTGTTTGTGTAGATTTAGATTCGTTTGAATCGGTCGAAATCCCCTCAGTATTTGCAGATGGTTTACTCAAATGTAGCGAGAATTGATGGGTAGTCCCCGACATTCGTAAACCATGAGCGCTCCCCTCTCCATCAAATGGGACGATGATGTGGAAGATTCAAAAGTCCCAATAGAGATTCCAATTAAGCCTCAAAATGGGTTGCTAAAAATTATTGCATTGTTGATAATCGTTGGAGGAGTTTTGGTATTTTCAATTGGTGCATTAGCATTCATGCCTCAAGAAGTCCCCCCAGACTTCTATGAAGATCAAGCTAATGCAATGAATGCTGCGGGACAGAATGTCACTGTTGAAGAAGTACAGCAATTCTTTGAAGCTACAGAGAAATATGCTGACACTCAAAGAGTAATTGAGGTATTGGCAGGAATTGGTTTGATTGCAGGAGGAGCAATGCTATTTTTTGCTAATTCACGAGGAATTTATGTTGGAGCAATAGGAGGGTCTTTGGTGATAATTGATGCTATTATTATCACTGTAGGATTGAGTGCAGTAGAAACCGAATCTTTCGTTTTAGTTGCATCTGGATATATGTTACAAGGTTTGATGTCTACATGTGGAATATTTTGTACAGTTCTTCCTTTACTTCCTCTATTTTTCTCTGGTTTGAAAGCGGCTTTGAATAATCAATCTGGACTCAATGTCAAGACAAGAATACCAGATAATTCTTCAGAAGAATGATTACTCAGGTTTTGGCCATTTTTTTTTCAGAGCTTCCTTCAAATCATCATTCATTTTAGCATCCCACCAATTCGCTCTTCTCCAAATGGCATATCGTCCTCGAACGCCCCTAAGATCAGCTCCATCTAGACGTGCATCTTGAAAGTTTGAAAGATTGAGTTTTGCTTTAGTCATCCTTGCTCCTCTCAAATCAGCGCCATCGAGAGCACATTTCATCAAATCAGTACCAACTAAGGAAGCATTCCTTAGATCGGCTCCAGCGAGATTAGACCCTTGTAAGTTGGAACCATCTAAAATTACTCGTCGAAGATTGGCTCCTTGAAGATTAGTTTCTCTTAGGTCTTGATTAATTTTTGATTGAAAAGACCAATCAACAGGCTCTATATCGCCATCCTGTTCTTCGGACATTGTGAGATCACTGGGCTCTTGAATCAAGATGCGCTCTACCTTCATTTGTTAGAATCATAAATCTATTTTTGTCAGGGTTCTCTTCTGTGTATTCAAGTCTACCTTGATCTCTTAGTCTATTCAGATATAGAGAGATATTCCATTTTTCAACATCCTCTGCATCTTCACCCGAATCAATGAATAATTGTTTGAGTTCTCTTGGAGGTGAATCAATTTGTCCTTCTACTTCACGAAGATAATGAATTGCTGCTAAAATCTTATCCGGTTTTTTCCTTAATCGACAGGTGTCCACTAATGATTTGAAAGCAGAACCGCGCTCAGGCATTCCACTGGTTCTTGCCGCTTCACGTGCTGCTTCAAACGCCATATCTCTTCTGTCACGAACTTTCTTTATGGCGCTAGACCACTGTTCATCGGCTCGAAGTTTAAGAATTTCAGCAGTTACTACCTGCTCAGTACCACGAAGATCTATCTTAGCATTTCCAACACGAATAGAGAGACGCGCTTCTTGAGCGTTGTTTCCCCCCTCCTCCATTTGCGCCACCTGATGCCCCTACCATTCTCGGACTTGACTTAACCGTTACCGTAGAGAGAACTAATCATAACTGCTAGAAATTCCCCCACATTTTTGAGGTAATCCAGTCAACCGATGCTCATGACAGGGTCCAGAGAGTCCGCTCATGCCCCACTGAAGGGAGTGATAATCACTATCCTAATGCTTGGTTTGAGTTTGAGCCCATTGATTGGTTCGGTTACTGCAGAAACAACAGTTACTCAGTTTGACGGAGGATTAGATTCAGTTACTTTGAACGGTAACGGTACTGTTGATTTGGGACTTGAAAGGAATACCACTGTTACTGGCGCATCTTTTGAAATCAGATATGAGGTTACAGATCCTAGTCCTGGAGCCGTTCAGATGGATATCGGAAATGATGGTTTACATGAGTGGAGATTTGGTGGAACTAGAGATGGAGATTTGGGTAAACAGACTCGTTTTTCAGACAATAGTACAATCTCCTCCTCAAATTTAGTTCCTGGCAATTGGTTACCCACTTCATGGACATTTGATGTTCCTACTCAAGCTGATATTGATATGGCTGAATTCAACCTTTCATTCGAGCCAGATGTAGGAGGAGCTGTAATTTCTTCTGGTTCTCTAGATGATATGATCTCTGCAGATATAGACGGTGATGGAATTGAAGAAATTGTTGTTCTTGACAAAGATCATTCTGCTAGCAACGGTTCAGGATCTTATCTCGGTATAGTAGATTGGACTGCTTCTTCTGGCTTCTCAACAATTTCTTGGGTATGGACATGTTCTGGAGCAACTAACATAATGATTGGTGATGCAAATAATGATTCACAAGACGATGTATTTCTTCAAGATTCTACCAATGGATCTATTTGTTTACATTTGTCAACATCATCAGGATTGGGCACTTTCAATAATATCTCATTGACCTCAGCAGGTTCTTTGATTGATTCATATGTTGATGATGTAGATTCTGATTCAAGAGCGGATTTAGTATTCATTACTGGAACAGGAGATTTAGGTGTTGCATTAAGTGGTACAGGTTCGTATTCAAATTTCGTTAATGTGTCAGTCCCATCAAACTCCAGCGGAGGAGGGGGCCCTGGTGGAGGGGGCGGCCCTGGTGGAGGGGGCGGAGGAACATCTTCGCTTTCTGATATTGTTCCCATTGATCTTTGGTCGGGAGTAAAAACAGTAGCAGTTGCTGAAGAAAGTGAGGCTCATGTTTCATTCTGGAATTTTTCAGGTAGCCCTGGGGCCTATGCTTGGGTTCAAGGATTGATAGAAGCCTACGATCTTGAAACATCATTGCAAGTCGTAGATATGGATAATGATGGGGACCCTGATATTGTTGGAAATGATGCATTGACCGGTTATACAACTGCAATTTGGAACGGCTCCTCTTTCACATCTACTACTTCTCAGGTTGTGTATTCTACACCACCAATTTTTGGAGACTGGGATGGAAGTGGCACAGTTCGAGCAATGCTAATTGATACTGGTTCAGTTGATGGAAGCGACTCAACTTTTACTGGAAGTATATCCGTACATGGACTTTCATCATCTGGTATTCAAAGCACCCCACTTCAAACATTAGAGCCGATTACTGCACCTAGGAATATGTTGATGATTGATTTTGATTCTGATGGTATTCCTGAGCATGTTGTTGAAGGCGGTGAAGCAACAAGATCTCTGTTTGTTGCAGGATGGCATACAATGGAGATGGATCTAGATGCTGATGGAAGTGCAGAAGCAGATGTTAGCGGATATTCTGGAAATGGAAGTCAAGGCGTTGAACCTATCGAATGGTTTGATTCAATGGGAGTTCTCGGACAAAAGGTTCAGAGTGAACTACAGGTTTCAACACAACTAACTGATTTGTTTGGAACAGATTTCTCTATCATTCAACCCTATGCTAGAGTTAGTGGCGAGGGAAATTTTATTGGTTCAGATTTAGATGTTAGATACTCAATTACATTAACAGTAGATCAGAATCCAGTATACGGAAATCTTAGTTCTTCCATAAACAGAGAAATGGTGCCTGGATCAGGTTCCTTTACAATTTCAATGCAATTTAACTCTACACAAAACGGGTCCATACTCCTTCAAGGTCTTCTGTTAAGTCATGTACCAGGTGCAAGCAATCTCAACCTCCCTACTCAACCAATTCTTATCGAGGAAACAATTCCTTCAGAAATCGCATCGAGTCTAACATCTCCATTTGTTGGATTCCAATGGAATGCTACATCATCACATAGTCTCTCTACCTTCTTAGAATATGAAATATTCAGAACAGGACCCGGAGAGACTCTTAATCTTCTTACTCCTTATTCTATTAGTATGATTTCTATGTTTATTGATGAAGGACTTTCAGTAGGAACTTACGATTATTATGTTCGAGCATCTCATGAAAATGGGATTCAATCAAATCTTTCAGATGAATTGACTATTACTATCGATCCTCCTCCTCCAGACACAACTCCTCCATTAGGTCCTACTAATGTTTCAGCATCTGATGTACCTTCTGATCAAGGTGGACATTTATTGGTTAATTGGACAGATAGCATTTCGATAGACACGCATCACCATCTTGTGTTCGTTGATACTCTTCCTTTCTCCAATGTCTCTACCCGTAACCCGGTTGCAAATCTTTCAGCAGGTAATTCTTCAATTGTAGTCACAAATACTTCTGATCGTTTAGATAATACGGGATCAGTAGCAGATGTAGGTTCCCCAATAATTGACAATACTGATCTATATGTTGCAGTTGTAGCAGTAGATTTAGTTGGAAATTTCGAATCTACAGTCGTAACTGTTGGTCCCGTTCGTACATTCAATGATACATCCATTGGAACCTCTCTATCTATTTCTGTAGTTACACCTTCTAATCTAGAGGTATCAGGTTCATCTCTGCCAGCTGCTGGGAGAGGTGATTCTGTTCTTATTGATATTACATTGAGTATGGATGGTTCACCAGCATCAGGGGAGACTGTAAATTTGTTAATGTCAGATGGCACAATTCAGATCTCTATTGATGGAACTACCAATTCTCAAGGAAAAGTTACCTTTGTTGATGGAAACTGGGGAAATTTATTGGACACCGATGGTAGA